>JAPLRK010000043.1 GCA_026399195.1 Legionellales bacterium | reverse complement strand
TTTGCCGGAAGGTGTTGAAATGGTGATGCCTGGAGATAATGTGAAAATGGTGATTAACTTGCATGCCCCAATCGCAATGGATGAAGGGTTGCGCTTTGCTATACGGGAAGGTGGCCGAACTGTCGGTGCCGGTGTTGTTGCGAAGATTGTTGAGTAAAGAATATCAGGGTGAGGGTTTGATTTTTTCCTTCACCCTATAAACACAGGCCAGTAGCTCAATTGGCAGAGTGGCGGTCTCCAAAACCGCAGGTTGGGGGTTCGATTCCCTCCTGGCCTGCCAAACTCCTGGGTAGTAGGACTTAGACAAGGCTTAAGAATGAAACATTATGAACTCATGTCTTGGGTGGCCATCGCTTTGGTCACGATAGGTGCCTTTTTTGGAACCTACTATTTTCATATTGCGGGCCCAGTTAAGGCCCTCATTTGGATTGGATGGCTCGTGTTGACGTTGGGGTTTGGTTTTTTTACGTCAGAAGGAAAGAAGGTGTTTTCTTTTGCTAAAGAGGCCAAAATTGAATTACAAAAGGTCGTTTGGCCCACACGGCAAGAGACCATACAGACCACATCTATTGTGATGGTGATGGTAACCGTCACGGGATTTGTTCTTTGGGGAATAGATTCGGGTATGCTGTGGACCATTGGAAAAATAACTCACTTAGGTTGATATGACGGTGGACGAGCAAAAATCCAAGCAGTGGTATGTTGTACATGCCTATTCAGGATATGAAAATTTCGTGATGAGAGAGATCACATCGCGCGCTATACATCATCATCTTGAAAACAGAATAGGTGAGGTCGTAGTCCCTTCTGAAGATGTGGTTGAAATGAAGGCCGGTCAAAAGCGAAAAAGTACCCGTAAATTTTTTCCGGGTTACGTGCTTGTGAACATGGCAATGGATGATGAAACATGGCATATGGTCCGCGCCATTCCGCGCGTACTAGGTTTCATCGGCGGGACGAGTCAAACACCTACGCCCATTTCTGATAAAGAAGCCGCAGCCATCATGCAACGGGTTGAAGACGGTGTGACCAAACCTAGGCCTAAGGTACTCTTTGAGCCAGGTGAAGTGGTCCGTGTCAAAGAAGGACCCTTCATTGATTTCAACGGCGTTGTTGAAGAAGTGAACTATGAAAAAAGTCGCTTAAGAGTGGCTGTGTTGATTTTTGGGCGATCAACGCCTGTTGAACTTGAGTTCAGCCAAGTTGAAAAAGCATAGTTGAGATCGCGATGTTCTGATTTGACGCAATAATAGGAAGTTATTTCGGGCGCGATCCTAACCATCATTTATTATTAACCGGGGAGCTTGTTCACCAGTAAAGTTTTGGTGAACAATCGTTATACCCAATGTGAGGAGTAGTCATGGCTAAAAAAATAGATGCCTATATCAAATTACAAATTCCAGCCGGAAAAGCAAACCCAAGTCCCCCCGTAGGTCCTGCTCTAGGACAACGTGGTGTCAATATCATGGAGTTTTGTAAGGCCTTTAATGCGGCCACTCAAAACCTCGAACAAGGGTTAGCAACACCTGTTGTGATCACAGTCTACAGTGACAGAAGTTTTACCTTCATTACCAAAACACCGCCAGCTTCTGTTCTCCTGAAGAAGGAAGCCGGAATCCAAAGCGGAAGTGGTACACCGAACACCAAAAAAGTGGCTACCCTTCAACGTGCCCAACTGGAAAACATCGCTAAAATCAAACAACCTGATTTAACAGCAGGTTCTTTGGATGCGGCAGTTCGAAGTATTGCAGGAACTGCGCGCAGTATGGGTATTGATGTGGAAGGTCTTGAGCAAGGGGCAAACTGATGGCAACACTGACGAAAAAGCAAAAGAGAATCAGAGAAAAAGTGCAACCTAACACTTTATATAAAGTGGCAGAGGCTATTGATTTGTTGAAAACATTCGCCAGCACTAAGTTTAAAGAAGGTATGGATATTTGCGTTAATCTGGGGGTTGATCCTAGAAAATCAGATCAAGTCGTACGTTCAGCCACAAACCTTCCTAAAGGCACAGGAAAGACAGTCCGCGTGGCGGTATTTGCGCAAGGCGAGAATGCCACAAAGGCCCTCAAAGCGGGTGCTGATAAGGTCGGATTTGAAGATTTGGCCGAAAGCATCAAAGCTGGAGATCTGAATTTTGATGTGGTGATTGCCACACCAGATGCGATGAGAATTGTTGGCCAGTTGGGTCAAATCCTTGGACCCAGAGGCTTGATGCCCAACCCAAAAGTGGGAACGGTTACGATGAATGTAGAAGCGGCAGTTCATGATGCCAAATCAGGTCAAGTTCGTTATCGAACAGATAAAAATGGCATTATCCATTGCCCCGTTGGGAAGGCCGAATTTTCTTCGGAAGACTTGATTGAAAATATTGCGACGCTATTGTCTGATCTCAGAAAGGCAAAGCCAGCCTCCTCTAAAGGGATCTACATCAAGAAAATCACATTATCTACAACGATGGGGCCAGGATTGCCTATTGATCCTTCATCGATTCCAGTGTAGAATACTCAGCCATTTTAGAAGCATTCACGGCATAAACTTCGGTTCAATGCCGTCGAAGACCGCAGGTGCTTTGGCTTAATACCCTGCGCAGACGGTGAACCGGCTCCGACCGTTGTGGAGACGGCCACCATAACGGTCAAATCCTTGTGATTTGCCAATGTAGGAGAAAAGTCACGTGACGTTAAATTTAGCTGCAAAAAAGGCCGTTGTTGAAGAAGTGGCTCAGGTCGCATCGAAGGCAATTTCCGCAGTTGTTGCTGATTATCGTGGTTTAACTGTCAATCAAATGACCGAACTGCGTGCTCAAGCACGAAAAAGTGGGGTTTATCTTCGTGTGGTGCGTAACACCTTAACACGTCGAGCATTTGAAAAAACAGAATTTGCTTGTCTGAGTGAGTTTTTGGTCGGTCCATTGTTTATCGCTCTGTCTTTAGATGCCCCGGGAGCCGCTGCAAAGCTGCTAAAGGGTTTTTCTAAAACTTTTGAAAAACTGGAGATCAAAGCCTTATCAGTAGGCGGGAAAGTGTATGGTAAAGAACACCTTGATGCAGTTGCAAGCTTACCCACACGGGATGAGGCAATTGCGAAATTGATGTTTGTGATGCGGGCACCTATCGAGAAATTCGTACGTACTTTAGCACAACCCCATACCAAACTCGTCAGAACACTGGTCGCTATTAAGGATCAAAAAGCAAGTTAATCTGATGATTACTTATTCATTTTATAATTAGGAGTTCCCAATGGCTGTACAAAAAAATGATATTTTGGAAAGCATTTCTAAAATGTCTGTGATGGAAGTCGTAGAATTGATTGAAGCTATGGAAGAAAAATTCCATGTGTCTGCCGCCGCTGCTGTTGTTGCATCTGCCGCTCCCGCTGCTGCTGCAGCCCCTGTTGAAGAAAAAACTGAATTTGACGTTGTGATGTCAAGTTATGGCGAAAACAAAGTTGGCGTGATCAAGGCTGTCCGAACCATCACAGGTCTTGGCTTGAAAGAAGCAAAAGATTTGGTTGAAGGAGCCCCTTCTACTATTAAAGAAGGCGTCTCTAAAGCTGAAGCTGCTGATATCAAAAAGCAACTTGAAGAAGCGGGTGCTTCTGCTGACGTTAAATAATATCGACCAGGACGCTGAAGCTCTCATTTCTCGGACGTATCTTTTGAGCGTCTGTCATAAGACTTATGGCGACCTGGTTAAAGTACCGTGCAGACACCGCCTTTCTGGTTCTGCACAGTACCTGTGACCCAGCCCTGTATTCATCGCTGGGTAGACTTGTTTACGGTTATTCATTTATAGAGGAAACACCATGGCTGAAGCAGTTGCTAACCCTCACTATTCACATGCTGAGAAAAAACGATTTCGCAAGAGCTTTGGTCGACAAACTGAGCGAATGGCCATTCCTAATTTGCTAGAAATTCAGCTCAAGTCTTACAATGATTTTTTACAACCCAATGATGCGAGTCAACAGCAAAAGACGGGCTTGCATGCAGCGTTTCAATCTGTTTTCCCAATCAACAGTTTTTCTGGCAATGCACGTCTTGAGTACGTCAGCTATAGTCTCGGAGAGTCTGCTTTTGACGTCCGTGAATGTAAACTGCGGGGATTGACTTATTCTGCTCCTCTACGCGTTAAAATTCGCTTAGTGGTTTTGGATAAAGAAGCAACAGGCGAGCCTAAGCCCATTAAAGATATACGCGAGCAGGATGTGTTCATGGGTGAAATCCCATTGATGACCGATGTGGGTACTTTTGTGGTAAACGGTACGGAACGTGTGGTTGTTTCGCAATTACACCGTTCACCTGGTGTTATTTTTGAACACGACAAAGGCAAAACACACTCTTCAGGTAAATTATTATATTCAGCCCGAATCATTCCATATCGTGGCTCTTGGTTAGATTTTGAGTTTGATCCCAAAGACTGTGTGTTTGCACGAATCGATAGACGCCGTAAACTACCCATCACCATTTTGTTGCGTTCTTTAGGCTATGATAAAGAATCTATTTTAGATGAGTTTTTCGAAACCACTACTTGTCATCTTAAAAATGGTGAATTCCTAATTGACTTGATTCCTACGCGACTCCGTGGCGAAATCGCCTCCTTTGACATCGTGATCCCTGAGACGGGTGAGTTGATTGTTGAGCAAGGTCGCCGCATCACAACCCGCCACATCAAGGTCATGGAAAAGGCTAAGATGAAAGTATTGGTGGTTCCTCGTGATTATTTGGTCGGAAAAGTGCTTGCCAAAAATATCATGGATAAAGCTACTGGTGAGCTGTTGGCACAAGCGAATGATGACGTCAGTCTCGATTTATTAGAAGCTATTCCTAATCATGGGATCCTACAATTTGACATGATTTATACGAATGACTTGGATCACGGTTCATATATTTCAGACACCTTGAAAATAGATCCAACATCCAATCAATTGGAAGCGCTCGTTGAAATTTATCGTATGATGCGACCTGGGGAGCCGCCAACCAAAGAAGCGGCAGAGGGCCTGTTTAAAAATTTATTTTTCTCTGAAGATCGATACGACTTATCAGCCGTTGGTCGAATGAAATTTAATCGTCGTGTTGGTCGAAAAGATGATAGCGGCATTGGTACACTCTCAAAAGAAGACATTCTTGCCGTCATCAAAACATTGATAGACATTCGTAACGGCATTGGGATGGTCGATGATATTGATCATTTGGGTAATCGCCGTGTTCGAAGTGTTGGTGAAATGACCGAAAATCAATTCCGCGTTGGCTTGGTTCGGGTGGAACGAGCAGTGAAAGAGCGTTTGAGTTTGGCTGAATCTGATAACTTGATGCCTCAAGACTTGATCAATGCCAAACCTGTTTCTGCGGCCATCAAAGAATTTTTTGGCTCAAGTCAATTGTCTCAATTTATGGATCAAGTGAATCCTTTGTCAGGGGTGACTCACAAACGTAGAGTGTCAGCCCTAGGGCCAGGCGGTTTAACTCGCGAACGGGCAGGTTTCGAAGTTCGCGACGTGCATACGACCCATTATGGTCGTGTGTGTCCCATTGAAACGCCTGAAGGTCCAAACATTGGTCTCATCAATTCGCTTTCCGTTTATGCAAGAACCAATGGCTATGGCTTCATTGAAACGCCTTGTCGTAAAGTGGTCAATGGTCGTGCGACTGACGAAATTGAGTATCTGTCCGCGATTGAAGAGGTTGATCAATACATCGCTCAATCGAACATTGAGGTTGATAAACAAGGGAACATTTTGGCGGACCTCGTGCCTTGTCGACATGAGAATGAGTTTTCACTCACAACCCCTGATAAAATCACTTATATGGACGTTTCGCCTAAGCAGATTGTATCTGTTGCTGCATCCTTGATTCCTTTCTTAGAGCATGACGATGCGAACCGTGCACTGATGGGATCTAACATGCAACGCCAAGCCGTGCCTACTTTACGTGCTGAAAAACCGCTGGTTGGAACAGGTATGGAACGTACGGTAGCCTCTGATTCAGGTGTGTCAGTAGTGGCAAGACGAGGTGGCGTGATTGATTTGGTCGATGCTTCTCGTATTGTGGTCCGTGTGAACGATAATGAAACCACAGCTGGCGAAACGGGTGTGGATATTTACAATTTGACCAAATACTTCCGCTCGAATCAGGACACGTGTATCAATCAAATCCCGATCGTAGCAACCGGTGATAAGATTCAACGCGGTGACATTCTAGCCGATGGACCTTGTACTGATCTCGGTGAGTTAGCTCTTGGGCAAAATCTCATGGTCGCTTTCATGCCTTGGAATGGATATAACTTTGAAGATTCTATTCTTATTTCAGAACGTATCGTTCAAGAAGACCGTTTCACTACCATCCATATTGAAGAGCTCACCTGTATTGCTAGAGATACAAAATTAGGCACTGAAGAAATCACAGCAGATATTCCTAATGTTGGTGAATCTGCCTTGGCCTGTCTTGATGAATCAGGTGTTGTATACATCGGGGCAGAAGTCAGTGCTGGTGATATTTTGGTGGGTAAGGTCACGCCGAAGGGTGAAACGCAACTGACGCCAGAAGAAAAACTATTGCGTGCTATTTTCGGGGAGAAAGCTTCCGATGTGAAAGACTCTTCGTTGCGTGTTCCCTCAGGCATGAGTGGTACCATCATTGACGTCCAGGTATTCACGCGTGATGGTCTTGAAAAAGATGCGCGTGCTAAAAGCATTGAAGAGGAGCACTTGGCTCGAGTTCGCAAGGACTTAATCGATGAGCGACGTATTCGTGAAGAAGATATTTATCAACGTGTTCACAACTTATTGATTGATAAAGTAGCCACTGGTGGTCCAGGTAGTTTGAAACCTGGTTCAAAAGTGACTGCTGCTTATCTTGAAAAAATCAGTCGTGAGAAGTGGTTTGAAATCCGAATGAAGGACGATGCTTTATCTCAACAATTAGAACAATCTTCGAAGCAATTAGAGTTGTTGGCAAAAGAGATTGAGAAGCGTTTTAACGACAGCCGTAAAAAAATAGTTCAAGGGGACGATTTAGCCCCAGGTGTTCTGAAAATTGTTAAAGTATATTTGGCTGTCAAACGACGTATTCAACCCGGCGATAAAGTAGCGGGCCGCCATGGGAACAAAGGGGTTATTTCGATTGTGGTCCCCATGGAGGATATGCCTTATATGGAAGATGGAACGCCAGTCGACATCGTATTAAATCCATTAGGCGTACCTTCGCGGATGAACATTGGCCAGGTGCTTGAAACTCACTTGGGCCTGGCTGCTAAGGGACTGGGACTTCGCATAGGGCACATGTTGGATAATAAAAGCCCGAGGAAAGAAGTCAAAGATTTTATCCTTAAAATTTACAATCATGATGGGCAGGAACGTGTAGATCTGGACGCTTTGAGTGAAGAGGAGTTTGATATTCTGGCTACTAATTTACGGGCAGGCGTGCCGATGGCAACGCCTGTATTTGATGGGGCTAATGAGTCTGAAATCAAAGCTATGCTGGAATTAGCGGGTATGCCATTGGATGGAAAAACCACGTTGATTGACGGCCGTACGGGTCGAAAATTTGATAATCCTGTGACGGTTGGTTACATGTATATGTTGAAGTTGAACCATCTGGTGGATGATAAAATGCATGCACGTTCGACGGGTTCTTATAGTTTGGTGACGCAACAGCCTTTGGGTGGTAAAGCCCAATTTGGTGGCCAACGCTTTGGTGAAATGGAAGTGTGGGCACTGGAAGCCTATGGCGCTGCCTATACCTTGCAAGAAATGCTGACTGTGAAATCAGACGATGTGGGAGGACGAACCAAAATTTACAAGAATATTGTGGATGGTGATCATCGTATGGATCCAGGAATGCCGGAGTCGTTTAACGTGTTGTTAAAAGAAATCCGAGCATTAGGGATTGATATTGAGTTGGACCACGACTAGTACTAGGTCACCGAGCCGCGCGTGCCAGCACGCCAATATCTGCAGTTTCGAATGGCTCGGAGCTTTAAGCTTTTTCGTACTGGGCATAAATTGAGACAGATCCTTTTGGAGACATGAACTTGGCTATTTTAATCAACGAACCAATGAGAAAAGCACCTGTGATGAGTGATTTGTTGGGGATGCTCAAACAACAGGGTCAAAGTGAAGAGTTTAATGCCATTAAAATTGCATTGGCTTCTCCTGAGTTGATCCGTTCATGGTCCTATGGTGAAGTGAAAAAGCCAGAGACCATCAATTACCGTACTTTCAAGCCTGAACGAGACGGTTTGTTTTGTGCTAAGACTTTTGGTCCTGTTAAAGACTATGAATGCCTCTGCGGAAAGTATAAACGATTGAAACATCGTGGCGTCATTTGTGAAAAGTGCGGTGTGGAACTGGCCTTAGCTAAAGTCCGCCGTGAGCGCATGGGTCATATCGAGTTAGCCAGCCCCGTGGCTCATATCTGGTTCTTGAAATCATTACCCTCTCGTATTGGATTACTGTTAGATATGACCCTGCGTGATATTGAGCGCGTGTTATATTTTGAGGCTTTTGTTGTGGTTGATCCTGGAATGACCGATATGGAACGTGGTCAGTTGCTTAATGATGAAGTGTATCTTGAAGCCATGGAGCAATACGGCGATGAATTCGATGCCCGAATGGGTGCTGAGGCTATTCGTGATTTGTTGAAACAAATAGACCTTGAAGATCAAATCAAATCCTTGCGTGAGGAGTTGCCTACAACAAACTCTGAGACAAAAATCAAAAAAATCACCAAACGTCTTAAACTTCTTGAGGCTTTCTTCGAGTCAGGTAACAAACCTGAATGGATGATCATGAGTGTTTTGCCGGTCCTGCCGCCAGATCTTCGTCCTCTGGTTCCTTTGGATGGTGGTCGTTTTGCAACATCCGACCTCAATGATCTGTATCGACGAGTGATCAATCGTAACAACCGTCTGAAACGTCTTTTGGATCTCAGCGCACCCGACATCATCGTTCGTAATGAAAAACGTATGCTGCAAGAGTCGGTGGATGCTTTGCTTGATAATGGTCGTCGAGGTCGTGCGATCACGGGCACCAACAAGCGACCCTTAAAATCCCTTGCGGATATGATCAAAGGGAAGCAGGGGCGTTTTCGTCAGAATTTGCTTGGGAAACGGGTAGATTACTCTGGACGGTCGGTCATTGTGGTGGGTCCTACCTTACGATTGCATCAATGTGGATTGCCTAAAAAAATGGCATTGGAGTTATTTAAGCCCTTTATTTTCAGTAAGTTGGAATTTAGAGGCTTAGCGACGACCATCAAAGCCGCTAAAAAGATGGTTGAACGTGAAGAGCCGGTTGTTTGGGATATCCTAGAAGATGTGATTCGCGAACATCCTATTTTATTAAACCGAGCGCCTACATTGCATAGGCTTGGAATCCAAGCGTTTGAACCTTTGTTGATTGAAGGCAAAGCCATTCAATTGCATCCTTTGGTGTGTACAGCCTATAACGCGGACTTTGACGGTGACCAAATGGCTGTTCATGTGCCGTTGACGATCGAGGCACAGTTAGAAGCCCGCTCTCTGATGATGTCGACCAATAATATTTTGTCACCTGCAAGCGGTGAGCCTATCATTGTTCCAAGTCAGGACGTGGTGCTCGGATTATATTATTTGACCCGTGAGCGTGTGAATGCTATTGGCGAAGGCAAGGTTTTCTCAAGTCCCAGCGAAGCACTGAATTTTTATGAAGCAGATTTGGTTGATATTCATGCCAAGGTGAGAATTCGTATGCCTATCGATACGGCCAACCCTGAGTTGGGCCAAGAGCTGGTTGAGACAACCATTGGACGAGGGATTCTTTCAAGTGTTTTACCCAAGGGGATGCCTTTTTCTCATATCAATAAGCCCATGACTAAGAAAGCGATATCGAAAGTTCTTGATAATTGTTATCGTAATTTTGGTTTAAAGGAAACGGTGATTTTCGCCGATCAATTGATGTACACAGGCTTTAAATATGCCACCCGAGCTGGCGCGTCAATTGGGATTGAAGATATGGAAATTCCAGATGAAAAGCCTGCCATTATTGAACAGGCAGATAATGAAGTTCGTGAGATTGAGTCCCAGTTTCGATCAGGGCTTGTGACCAACGGTGAGCGATACAATAAAGTGATTGACATCTGGTCTCGAACCAATGAAATGGTCGCTAAGTCGATGATGGCAAAAATTGCGACAGAGGAAGTGATCAATCGAAAAGGTGAAAAAGTTAGACAAGATTCCTTTAACCCAATTTTCATGATGGCTGACTCAGGTGCGCGGGGATCTGCCGCACAGATAAGACAGCTCGCTGGGATGCGTGGTTTGATGGCCGCACCGGATGGTTCGATCATTGAAACGCCTATCACCGCGAATTTCCGTGAAGGTTTGAACGTTTTTCAATATTTTATTTCTACTCACGGTGCACGTAAAGGTTTGGCTGATACGGCATTGAAAACAGCTAACTCTGGATATTTAACACGTCGATTAGTGGATGTGGCGCAAGACGTAGTGATCACCGAATTAGATTGTGGGACTGAGGAAGGCATTCTCATGCAACCATTGATTGAGGGTGGTGATATCGTCGAACCCTTGCAAGAACGTGTGCTTGGAAGGGTAGTGGCCACGGATGTGTTTATTCCTAACCAGAACGAGCCGGTTGTGAAGGCAGGTACTTTGTTGGATGAAGAGTGGGTTGATCATCTTGAAAAATTAGGCGTGGACCAGGTGCTTGTCCGTTCACCGATTGCTTGCAAAACTCGTTTTGGTTTATGCGCTATGTGCTACGGACGTGATTTGGCTCGTGGACACCTAGTCAATACCGGCGAAGCGGTGGGCATCATTGCGGCACAATCCATTGGTGAACCAGGAACACAGCTGACCATGCGTACTTTCCACATTGGGGGTGCTGCATCTCGGTCAACGGCGACTAATAATATCCAAATTAAAAATAAAGGGACCATCCGTTTGCATAACATCAAAACGGTAACGCACGCCAACACTAATCTTGTAGCGGTATCTCGATCAGGTGAAGTGACCATTGCTGATGAATTCGGACGGGAACGTGAAAGATACAAATTGCCTTATGGTGCTGTGTTGTCGGTTCATGATGAATCGTCCGTTGAAGCAGGTCAGATCATAGCGACTTGGGATCCACATACCCATCCCGTGATTTCTGAGGTGAGTGGGAAGCTTAAATTCGTTGACCTCATGGAAGGCATGACCATGAATCGACAAACTGACGAATTGACCGGGTTGAGCAACATTGTGGTCATCGATGCGAAACAGCGAGGAACAGTAGGTCGTGACATGCGACCGATGGTGAAATTGGTTTCGGATAACGGTGAGGAAATTTTCTTGTCAGGTACCAACGTCCCTGCACAGTATTATTTGCCTGTAGATGCCATCATTAACTTTGAAGATGGCGGTTCGGTGGGTGTTGGTGACGTGATTGCTCGTATTCCGCAAGAACGAACAAAAACAAGAGACATCACCGGCGGGCTGCCTAGAGTTGCTGACTTGTTCGAGGCCCGCAAACCGAAGGATTCTGCAGTGATGGCAGAAGTCTCTGGGTTGATTAATTTCGGTAAGGAAACTAAGGGTAAGCGTCGACTTATCATCTCCGAGTCTGAAAACTCAGCCCATGAAGAATTGATTCCTAAATGGCGACATATCTCAGTATTTGAAGGTGAGCATGTTCAGCGAGGTGAAACCGTAGCTGAAGGTCCGCCGAATCCACATGACATTTTACGTCTCCTCGGCGTTGGTGCCTTGGCCAACTACATCGTGAATGAAGTGCAGGATGTGTATCGTTTACAGGGCGTTAAGATCAACGACAAACATATCGAGACCATCGTTCGACAAATGTTGCGTAAACGGTCCATCACCTTTTCTGGTGACTCTAAATTCTTGGTCGGTGAACAAGTGGAAGAGACGGCGATGCTCCAAGAAAATGATAGGTTAAAGGCACAAGATAAGATGGAAGCACAAGGAGTACCTATTTTGCTTGGGATCACGAAAGCATCCCTTGCAACGGAGTCCTTTATTTCAGCCGCATCTTTCCAGGAAACCACACGGGTGCTCACAGAAGCCGCCGTCAGTGGCAAAACGGATGATTTGCGAGGCTTGAAAGAAAATGTCATGGTTGGACGTCTGATTCCTGCGGGAACTGGCTACACCTATCATTTAAAACGCAAAGCGAAACGTTTGAAGGCTGCAAGTGGAGAGTCTGCAGCTCATGTAGTAACAGCTAGTGATGTGGAACTTGCATTAAGTGAAGCATTGAATGCTGAGAATCGCGATCATTAGGTTGACAAATAGGTCGGAGCTATATAGAATCCGGCCTCCTTATGCATGCGAAATATTCTTTAAGTTTAAGTTCGGAGTTAATGATAAATGGCTACTATTAATCAGTTAGTAAGAAAGCCTCGCGTGGACGCGAAAAGAAAGAGCAGCGTTCCGGCGCTGGAATCTTGTCCACAACGTCGTGGCGTGTGCACACGGGTGTATACAACAACACCTAAAAAGCCTAACTCAGCTATGCGTAAGGTTGCCCGGGTAAGACTAACCAACGGATTTGAAGTGTCTTCTTATATTGGTGGTGAAGGCCACAATTTACAGGAACACTCCGTGGTGCTTATTCGCGGAGGTCGTGTGAAAGATTTACCTGGGGTACGGTATCATACCATCCGCGGTAGCTTAGACACGTCTGGTGTGAGTGATCGTAAACAGGGTCGTTCCAAGTATGGAACCAAGAAGCCGAAAACTAAGAAATAACCTGAGCGTAGGAACAAGACATGCCAAGAAGAAGAGAAATCCCCAAAAGAGAAATTTTGCCTGATCCAAAGCATCATAGCGAATTGTTGGCGAAGTTCATCAACGTTTTGATGGTATGCGGAAAAAAATCAACCGCTGAAAAAATCATCTACGGTGCATTGTCCGTTCTTGACGATCGCTTGAAGAAAGTAAAAAAAGCGGAAGACGAAAGCGAAAACAGTTCTTCAGGAGCCGTTGGTGTTCTTCGATATTTCGAGCAGGCGCTGAATAATGTTCGGCCTACTGTTGAAGTCCGTTCTCGACGGGTTGGTGGGGCGACCTATCAAGTGCCAGTTGAAGTTAGAAACGATCGCAGCATTGCCTTGGGCATGCGCTGGATTGTACAGGCTTCACGTACTCGTGGTGAGAAAGGCATGATGTTGCGCTTAGCTGGAGAACTTGCCGATGCTTATGAGAGCAAGGGCTCTGCGGTAAAAAAACGCGAAGAAACACATAAAATGGCCAAAGCAAACCAAGCTTTCGCGCATTTTAGATGGAATTAAGAGAGAGGACGCGGAAGTGCTGACGACTCCATTAGAACTATACCGAAACATCGGCATTGTCGCCCATGTGGATGCTGGTAAAACAACGACTACTGAACGTGTCTTGTTTTACACAGGCACATCACACAAAATCGGCGAAGTGCATGACGGTGCAGCTACTATGGATTGGATGGTTCAGGAACAAGAGCGAGGGATCACCATCACCTCTGCCGCGACCACTTGTTATTGGTCGGGCATGGATAAGCAATATGATCGTCATCGCATCAATATCATTGATACCCCAGGACACGTGGATTTCATGATTGAAGTTGAACGATCTCTACGTGTGTTAGATGGTGCGGTTGTTGTTTTTGACTCGGTCTCAGGTGTTGAGCCGCAATCAGAAACGGTGTGGCGTCAAGCGCATCGATATGGTGTGCCGCGAGTTGTGTTTGTAAATAAAATGGACCGAATGGGTGCCAACTTTTTACGTGTGGTGAAACAAATCAGGGAAAGGTTGGGTTCTGAACCTGTCATTGTGCAACTGCCGATTGGTGCTGAAGAAACTTATCAAGGCGTCGTTGATCTCATTAAAATGAAAGCTATCTATTGGGATGAAGACAGCAAAGGCATGACCTTTGTATATAAAGATATTCCTGCAGAGATGGTTTCTCAGTGTGAAGCGTTACGCACGCAAATCATTGAATCGGCTGCAGAAGCTAACGAAGAATTAACAGAAAAATATCTAGAAGGAACGGCCTTTACGGAAGCTGAAATCAAGAAAGCTCTGCGGCAACGTACAGTGAATAATGAGATTGTTCCAGTGTTTTGTGGGTCGGCGTTTAAAAACAAAGGCGTGCAAGCGGTATTGGATGGTGTGATCGATTATTTACCCTCACCCCTTGATATCCCCCCTGTGAAGGGTACGGACGAAGATGGCGAAGAAGTGCATCGTCGAACAGCGTATGACGAGCCCTTTTCAGCTTTGGCTTTTAAAATTGCTACTGATCCATTTGTGGGGACTCTCACCTATTTTCGTACCTATTCAGGCACGCTAAAATGTGGTGATACGATATATAACCCTGTCAAATGTAAAAAAGAGAGAATTGGCCGATTGCTCCAAATGCATGCCAACTCACGAGAAGAAATCAAAGAAGTACACGCTGGTGATATTGCCGCGGCAGTAGGTTTGAAAACGGTGACCACGGGGGATACCCTTTGTGATATCCATAACGTCATTACCCTTGAACGGATGGACTTCCCAGATCCTGTGATTGCTGTTGCGGTGGAGCCTAGGACCAAAGTTGACCAAGAAAAAATGTCCATAGCTTTGGGTAAATTGGCTCAAGAAGATCCCTCTTTTCGTGTGCATACTGATGAAGAATCAGGACAGACTATCATTGAAGGGATGGGTGAGCTTCACCTTGAAATCATTGTGGATAGAATGAGACGTGAATTTTTGGTCGAAGCTAATGTCGGGAAACCACAAGTTGCATATCGCGAAACGTTGAAGGCCCCAGTAGAGCAGGAAGGGAAATTCGTTCGTCAATCGGGTGGTCGAGGACAGTATGGGCATGTCTGGCTTAAGATTGAGCCTCAACCACGCGGTGTGGGCTACGAATTCGTCAATGCCATTGTGGGCGGCGCGATTCCAAAGGAATATATTCCGGCTGTGGATAAAGGTGTTCAAGAACAGCTGCAAAATGGGGTAGTTGCAGGTTACCCCGTTGTAGACGTAAAAGTGACGTTGTTTGATGGATCATTTCATGAGGTGGATTCTAGTGAAATGGCCTTTAAAATCGCTGGTTCTCAGTGTTTCAAACAAGGTGCACAAAAAGCAAATCCTGTATTGCTTGAGCCTGTCATGGCTGTTGAGGTTGTTACACCTGAAGATTACATGGGTGATGTGATGGGTGATCTCAGTCGTCGTAGAGGAATGCTGCAAGGGATGGATGAGTCGCCTGCGGGACGTGTGATTCGTGCAGAGGTTCCCTTGGCTGAGATGTTTGGCTATTCAACTGATTTGCGGTCAGCAACACAGGGTCGTGCAACATATACCATGGAGTTTTCAAAATACTCAGAAGCGCCTGCAAATATTGCAGAAGCTATCATTAAGAAACAATAAAAGTTAATGAGGTAATCGAAATGGCGAAGGAAAAATTTGAGCGTAAGAAACCACACGTAAACGTAGGAACGATTGGTCACGTTGACCATGGTAAGACGACGTTGACGGCGGCGATCACGACGATCATGGCGAAGATGTATGGAGGCACTGCGAAGGCGTAC
>JAPLRK010000064.1:13880-53440 GCA_026399195.1 Legionellales bacterium | reverse complement strand
CTCACCTTCAGAGCCTATCCCAACCGCGTCATGGAGGCTTCTTTTTGCCAATTTTATGACAAATTACCTCTAAAATTTACAGGCTACACCTCGTCTGACTATGCGCAAATGGGGGTTCGTGTCGTCCCCCATGCCATGGTTCGAAGAGGTGCTTTTATTGGAAAAGGCACCATCCTCATGCCCTCATATGTCAACATTGGGGCTTATATTGATACAGGCGCCATGATCGACACCTGGGCCACTGTGGGTTCGTGTGCACAAATTGGAAAAAATGTTCACCTCTCAGGGGGCGCAGGGATTGGCGGCGTGTTAGAGCCCTTGCAAGCCAATCCTACGATCATTGAAGACGATTGCTTTATTGGCGCGCGATCTGAAATCGTCGAAGGCGTGATTGTAGAGCGTGGATCCGTGATATCCATGGGGGTATTCATAGGCCAGAGCACCAAGATCTACAACCGCATGACAGGGACGGTCAGTTATGGTCGCATCCCCGCAGGATCCGTTGTTGTGGCTGGCAGCTTACCGTCTGCGGATGCTAGTCACACCCTTTATTGTGCCGTCATTGTCAAGCAAGTCGATGAAAAAACTCGAGCAAAGGTCAGCCTGAACGAATTATTAAGAGATCTTTGATGGGGACTCAATCGATACAAGAGATTCTAGAACACCTCATTGCTTTCGAATCCGTCACTCCACTCGACGCAGGCTGCCAAAAGTTCATGATCTCTTTCCTAGAAAATTTGGGCTTTAATTGTCTTTCTTTGAATCATCCGCCCGTGTCTAATTTTTTTGCTAAAAAAGGCGTTGAAGGTCCCTTGTTGATGTTTGCAGGCCATACTGACGTTGTGCCTGTGGGTGATATTTCGAGTTGGCAATCCCCTCCATTTCAACTCTATGCACGAGATGGGATGCTTTATGGTCGTGGCTGTGCGGATATGAAGGGAAGTTTGGCCGCCATGTTGATGGCAACGCAACGCTTCATAAAAACCTATCCTCATTTCAAA
This sequence comes from Legionellales bacterium, assembly GCA_026399195.1. Classification (GTDB taxonomy): domain Bacteria; phylum Pseudomonadota; class Gammaproteobacteria; order Legionellales; family Legionellaceae; genus JAPLRK01. Next base: position 52,439 of record JAPLRK010000064.1, on the reverse strand, counting down.
GGCAGTCTTGGCTTTCTCATCACCAGTGGTGAAGAGGGAGATGATTTTCATTTAGGCACGCCGTATGTGATGGAGCAACTGCACCTTCGGGATATTCACCCTCAGTTTTGCGTTGTCGGTGAGCCATCAAGCCAACAGTCTGTCGGTGATGTCATCAAAATAGGCCGTCGTGGCTCCCTCACGGTAACCTTTGATCTCCAAGGCAAACAAGGGCATGTGGCCTACCCCCATTTGGCCCAAAATCCAATCCATTTGATACAAGCGGCTCTCCTTGAATTAACCACCAAGGTCTGGGATAACGGCAACGAGCATTTCCCACCCACCTCATTGCAAATCACAAGCATCCATTCAGGCGGTGAAGCGGGCAATATCATTCCAGGCCAATTAAAAGGTCAGTTCAATATTCGCTATTCCACAGAGCACACCGATATAACCCTCAAACAAGCCATACAAGCCTGTTTTGATCGCCATCACCTCAATCCAACCATCCATTGGCGCCTGAATGGGGAACCCTTCCTAACCTCCCAGGGACGCCTTTTATCAAGCTGTATAGAAGCCATAGTCGAAGTCACCCAACAAACACCCACCCGATCCACCAGTGGAGGCACCTCCGACGGTCGATTTATAGCCCCATATGGCGTTGAAGTAATAGAGCTTGGCCCTGTCAACGCGAGCATTCACCAAGTCGATGAATGCGTATCCTTGGCTGATTTAGAACAGCTGGCTAAGATGTATTTTGTGATCTGCGAGAAACTGTTGACGGAATAAGGCCTCTAAATTTCGTGAAAATGTAAAGCCAAGAATATCTATACAGCACACGCGACTTTTTCATCCACAACTTTTGCCACACACGAATCAGACCACACATTGAGGGAGGTTTCCAACATATCAATCAGACTGTAAAACGGAAGAATGATCCCCATTAGGGTGATGGGGACGTTCATGCTCGCCAACAAACTGGCACTTAGGAAAAAGCATCCCATGGGCACACCTGCATTGCCAATGGCAGCCACTGTCGCCACAACAACCCAAAGCAGCATAGTGGCCAAAGAGACTTCAATGCCTTGGTTTTGCATCAGATAGATAACCGTTGCAAATATAAAGGCAGCGCAACCGTTCATGTTGATGCTCGTACACAAAGGAAGTACAAAACGGCTTATCTCAGGCCTCACATTCAAGTTTTTTTCAATCGTATCCATGGTCACAGGTAAGGTACCGACCGAAGATTTTGAAAAAAAGGCGAGGGACAAAGCTGGTAACATCCCTCTCATCGCTCTCATGGGCTTCACACCATGAGATTTTAACCAAAGAGGTAAAATGATGAAGCCTTGAACCAAATTAGCCATCACAATCACCAACAGGTATTCCCCAAGCCCTTTGATCCCAGTACCCCCCTGCAACTGAATCACCGTTGTGGTTACAAACCCAAACAAACCAATGGGGATAATGGTGATCACCCATCGTGTGATCACCATGAATAATCCATGTGCCCCACGAAAAAACTGAGTGATGGTTTGTCTTGCATCCACATCTGGAATGAAACGAATGGCCACACCAACCAGAATCCCCATAAACAAGACACTGATCACTTGATGTTCCAGAAACGGTGAAAATATCGTTTCTGGAATGAGATGAGAGATGTATTGAAGATAGCCCGGCTGATCGGCGGGTAATTGAGCAACCGTATGAGCAGAAGTCTGCACCATACTGGGTGTGATAATGATGTAGAAGAGAAAACTAATACTTGCGGCAACGATGGTTGTGCCAAAGGTGTAACACATGGTTCGTCGCCATATCGAGGAGACCATCCCGTCTGAACGATAATTGGAAATAGTGACAATAATAGAGAGCACGATGATGGGCAAGCTGATGCACTTAAAAATTCTGATGAACACATCCGAGATGAACAGACCCATGGCTTTCAGGAAACCAATATCCGACAATCCACTGAAAATACCCAAAAGGATCATGACCGCATAGATCACAGGCGGACTCAGCCAAATACTCTGCTTTTTTCCAGCATGTTTTGCGCACATATCAAACTAACCTTGATTCTTTTCAGAGTTCAGCATGAAGCTGGCAACCAAGCCCATAATGGCCGCTATCACCAAAAACCACAATGCTGCTCTAAACCCATAAAAAAACGCATCATCAATCGATTTAAGCAAGATGGGGTTATCCACTCCGATGGTTGACACAATGCCCTTAGCCATGCGTTTGGCTTGCAACAGCTGAGGTTCAGATAATGTGACACCTTGTTGAACAAGCGCATTCTGTAAAGCCCAACTGCTCAAGCTTGCAATGATACCACCGATCAACGCCACACCAAACGCAATACTCGCCCAAGCCACAGAAAAAAAGATCCCACTCCCTAATCCAGATTGATGCTTGGGCACCGCGTTGACAGCGCCGATGGTTGTAGCAACAAAGGAAAGGCTGACCGCTATCCCCATGATCAATAAGGCACTACAGAACAACCAAAGGTTGGGTGTTTTGCCTACCAATAACAACAAAAAACAAGAAACCGCGAGTAAAATCATGGACAACCCATTGATTTTTTTCACCCCAAACCAATTGACAAGATGACCTGACAAAACTGACAAAACACCCAATACCAACGTCATAGACAACATGATTTCGCCCGCCTGAATCGCTCGGTATTGCGCAATATTTTCCAAATAAAGGGGTAAAAAAAACAACAAAGGGACAAAAATAATTTGCACGATGAAACGAATGATATTGTGAATTGCAAAATCACGATTTTTAAACAATTGCATATCGATCAAGGGCATGCGAATGGCCTTTTCTAACGTCACAAGATAAATCAACAAAGCAATACCGAGCAATAGTGAGCCGATGAAACGGATGGAAGTGAGCCCCCAAATTTGCGATTGATTTAAGGCCAAAATCAAAAAAAACAACCCCAGAACAAATACCACAAGCCCTTGATAATCCATTTTTTTCAAACGAGCACGTGCCCTATCGTGTGGACAGGTTTTCAGCGTGATGATCATACAAACCAGGGCAATAGGAATATTCAGAAAAAAAATCCACCGCCAGCTGAAATATTCAACGAAAATTCCCCCGACGGTTGGACCCAAAGCAAGTGAAATGCCCATGGTCGCTGTGATGTACCCTATCGCTACCGAATGCAATTTTTTGGGGAAAATACCATAAATGAGTAGAATCGATATGGGGTAGCTAATCCCTAAAGCTAACCCTTGAATGACACGCCCTCCAATCAAGATCATTTCATTAGGGGCCACACCCGTCAGAATAGATCCCAGTGCAAAAAATCCAATCGCGATTAAAAACAGTCGCTTAGTGCCATACTGATCCCCCAAAATACCCGCCAATAGGGTAAAAATTGCCGGCAGAAGCACAAACGCATTGATGACCCATTGCATACTGGCAAGGCTTGCGTGCATGTCTTCCGCAATTGCGGGAATTGCAATACTCACCGCCGTTACGTCAATATTTAACATTACGGTCAATAAGCACATAGCGGATAACAACCACCACTTTTGAAACAACTCTTGGAAACAATGAAACATGTTCACCTCCATACTAAGACGAGATGGGAAGTTATTTCGGACCCGATCCTTACTTAGAACCAGGATATGATTCTTTAATGAAAAACCAGGCTAAAATTAAGCTTGCAAAATAACAACAAGGCATCACGAGGAGCGCACTCTGATAGCAAGCTATCGAATAAGTTGGTAATTCTTGGGTCATTTGTGCCTCAGCACTATGGTGCAAAAACACCCCGACCAGCGGTTGAAAAATGGCCCCGCCGACCAGAACGGATAAATTATTAAACCCAGAGGCGGTACCCACCAAGTGCACCGGATTATTGTCAGTGACCACAGCAAAACTAACTGTTTGACCCCCTGCGCCAAACCCCAACATAAAAAGCACCCAGTACATCCAATAAATAGAAATATTTGGCGCATAAAGAAGGAGAAGAGTCGCCACCAGCCCAAAAACAGAACTGATCATCAACGCCAAACGACGGCTGCAAAACCTATCGCTCACCCAGCCAAGTAAAGGACTCCCCACGCCTATACCTAACCAAATCATGCTACACAGTCCTGAAGCCATCAAAACACTCACATGATATTTTTCTTGCAAATAAGGAACCCCCCAAAGTGCTGCAAATACCGCTATTGGCGTCCATATCGAAAAGGCATATGCCCCAGTCAACCAAGTATAAGAACGACTGCACACTTCCATCAGACGTTTACACTCCTCACGAAAAGATCGCGTAGGCAATGTTTGGGTGGGTTGATGAGGATAATCTCGAATAAGGCACCACAACAATATCGCCAACAAACACCCAACACCCGACAATATAAAACTGGCCTCTCGCCAACCCACTTGCCCTATCAGAGCCGCCAATGGCATCTCACCAAACATAGCGCCCACTGAACTCATCAATTGAGCAACGCCCGCTAGAATTGCGAAATGTTGTGGGGGGAACCATCGAGACACCAAGACCAACACTCCAATAAACGAAAAGGCTGATCCTACGCCGATCAGCATACGGCCCAAGGATGCAGTGACCACACTGTCAGTCGAAGCAAAGAAAAAGGAACCAAAAGCGCACAAGAGCAACGCACAGGTCATGAGCTTTCGTGGGCCATAACGATCAAACAACAATCCAGCAGGAAGCTGCATAGGAGCATAGGCATAAAAATAAAAAGCAGAAATGACTCCAAACCCCTCGGCATTAACCTGAAATGTCTCCATCATAGGTTTCGCCATCACGCTGGGCGCTACTTGTAAAATAAATTCATAGAGATAAAAAGAGGCCGCTAGAAAAAAAATCAGGTAGGCACTCCATAAGCTATGTTTGGGTATATCTGGATTGTATGTGGTCAATTTTTCATCACTTTCGGTTAAAAACTACCATTATACCTCAATCAAATTTACTTTGGATATATTGCACCATAAACAGCAGAACGACGACTTCCAGTGATTCCTGTGAAATCAAGTGAGACTCCGTTTAAAGCTTGATCTGCGAACCATGCAAACATCATGGCTTCGACATAATCAGGATCAATCCCGTATGATGCTGAGGTTTCTATGAGCAGCCCTGGGCATTCTTGCTTCAAGACATGCAACAACCTTTTATTATGTGCTCCTCCACCACAAAGTACCAGTCGTTTCAAAGGGATTGGAAACTTTTTTAGATCATCAGCGACGGTCCTTGCCGTCAACGCTAACAACGTCGCTTGAACATCTTTAGGTGCATACCCACCTTGCAGATGGCGAGTGAGCCAAGTTTTAGAGAAATATTCTTTTCCTAAGCTTTTGGGCGTTGGTGCTTGGAAATAGGGATCGGCTAAGAGAGCCTCGAGCAACGGCAAGATAACCCCACCCGTTGCAGCCCATTCCCCACCTGCATCATATCCTTGCCCACAATGCTTTTGAGTCCAAGCATCCATTAAGCAGTTACCTGGGCCCACATCATGGCCATTTAATCCATCGTGCAAATAAGTGACATTTGCGATCCCTCCAATATTAAGGACTGCCATTGGCCTTTCAAGCGCTCCAAACAAAGCTTGATGATAAAGAGGGGCGAAAGGTGCTCCTTGTCCATCTAGCACGAGATCACGCGTTCTGAAATCTGCAACAACGCATATGCCCGTTAATTCAGCGATGGTGTGTGCGCAACCCAATTGTATCGTATAGGGAATGGGGGCTGTGGCGTCATGGCAAAGGGTCTGGCCATGACTTCCGATGGCGATGATGTCTTTGGGATCATGAGCAGTTTTTATCAATACATCTTGGGCTGCCTTCGCAAACTCACGACCGAGTAAAGTGTTTAACTGAGAAAGTGTTCCAGGAGACACTTGTTCGTGCTTCAAGATCTCTTCTAAAAAAAGCCTACATTCTTGACCATAAGGCCTTGTCAATGCACCCAACAAGTGTTGAGTATCCACATCGACCAAAGCCGCATCAATCCCATCCATGCTGGTACCGGACATCAATCCAATCAGCAATCTCATGGTAAATCCAGTTGAAAACACTTATAAAAATTGTCAGTCGTAGCCCGTGCTACCCAATCAAAGTCAATTTGACGCAATTCACTTAAGGTTTGAGCCACGTATCTCACTAAGGCGGGATGGTTTTGTTTTCCACGAAAAGGCGCAGGTGCCAAATAGGGCGAATCAGTTTCTATCAAGATTCTGTCCAAAGGCACTTTTTTAGCAACTTCCTGCAAAGACTTGGCATTTTTAAAAGTCACTACCCCAGAAAAAGAGATGTAGAAATTGCAATCTAGAGCTTGACGTGCCACATCCCAGTCTTCGGTAAAACAATGCATCACGCCACCTATCCTCTCAGCGTGTTCTTCTTTCATCAATTGAAGGGTATCACTTGCAGCCTGGCGCGTATGAATGATCAAGGGTTTAGAAGAGGCGATTGCGGCACGAATATGCTCTCGAAATCGAAGCTTCTGAATGGCTTGTTCCTCAACATGTGTGATGCGGTAATAATCCAAACCCGTTTCACCTATGGCAATACATTTCTCATGATTCGACAGTTTGACAAGCGTTTCGACATCTGGTCTGACTTGCATGTCGGTATCAGGATGAACACCCACAGACATACTCACTTGTGGGTAGGTTGCGACCAACTGATGAAGAGCTGGGATGTCTTCCAATTCAACACAAACACAAAGCATATGCGAAACACCGTGGGCTTGTGCCTGAGTCATGACCTCATCCATATTCTGTCCCTTGGGTAGATTTTAACATTCCGGCCAGGTAGGTCTCAATTTTATTTCAAATGGTACGACTATTTTCACCTATCAATTGTAGACCAACCCCAGCTGGTTTATTCCCTTGAGCACTTTTGGGGGTCAACCAGACCACTTTGGCGTCAGTCTCATAAAGTTCAATATCATCTAACAATCGGAGAATCAATGTCACTGGCGTTCCGAGGGGATATGTTTCTTTGGTACGAGCAAACAAACCGCCCCCTTTGATGAAGGGCATGTAGGCGAGATAAAGTAATTGTTCATTGGCAAAGGTACATTCGATGATGGGTTTATCGTTTGTCATAGTGAATTCCCTGTGGCGCGTAACATATCAATAAATTCTCTAACATCAGCGTTTGATTCATATTGATATTATGGTCCAATTTTTTCATCAGCGCATTGATTTGATCCAATTGTTGGAACAACTGAATGGGGTGAAGGAGACGCGAGAGCATCCACAGGTGTTGATTTTTGGATGGGGCGTGACTCATCTCCATCAATTGGTAGTGAATGACTTCGGCAGTTATCAGATACAATAACCACAGTAAATCCTCAAAGGCATAAGAAGACCATCGGGAAGCAACGGTGATGGGTGATTCGCTTTCTTCGCAAATCGCACACAACGTCATGATGATGGACATAGCCTCTGAAGCTAATTGACTTCTTTTCGAACCCTCATCTGTCGCATGTGTGGTTAGAAATTCAATATATCCACTGTCTTTAGAGAAAACCGGGGTTGGCACAACATACTTCTGGCATCGGCTTAAAATCGTGGCAGGCATACTGCCAGTGTGTTCGGCAATTAAGAGAAATAGTGTGTGAGGGGGTGGTTCTTCAAGGATTTTAAGCAGTGCGTTGGCTGCAGAAATGTTTAATTTTTCCGCAGGATCAATCACGACTAAGCGACGAGTACCCAGTTGAGGGGTTTGATAAAGGGTAGCTTGGAGGGTACGCACTTGATCAATTTTTATAGCAGATCCTGGCGTTTCCTGGCGAATAAAATGAACATCGGGATGTACCCCTTGCATTTGCAAGCGACATACTCGACATTGTCCACAGGGGGGCATCTCGCCCTGACACAAAAGGAGTGCCAACAGGCGATTTGTAAAAGCGGTTGAGTCATCATGGCGGTATGCTATGAACAAAAAGGCCTGTGGAAGACGGTTTTTTTGAATCAATCGTTTGATCTTGTCCCACAAGGGGGTGTGTGATTCAAGTGGCTCGTTCATGTTTTGCCAACATCAAGCTCGTGGTGATGAGCTTGGATATGCGCTTCAATTGCTTTCTGAACCTGGTGTTGCACTTGGGCTTGTGGTTTGCTCGCATCAATAACAGCCACGTTGTTCATGGTTCTGATCTGTTGATGATATCCCTCAGCCACATCCTTAAAAAAGACTAAGGATTCTTGCTCTATTCTGTCAAATTTCCCGCGTTTTTTAACTCGTCTTAGTCCTTGCTCTGGTTGGATGTCTAAAAAAATAATCAAGTCTGGTTGCAGTGAATTGAGGCAAAACGACGACAACTGCGCGATAACCTCTCGTGGTAATTTTCGGCCGCCGCCTTGATATGCCCAGGTAGATAGTTCAAAACGATCTGCCAACACCCAACAGCCTCGAGCGAGGGCGGGACGAATCACCAGTTCTATTAATTGGACTCTTGATGCGTACAGCAAGAGCAATTCAGTTCGAGGGTCAAGCGGTTCAGTCGACGAAGCGTCTTTGATCAAATGTCGTGCTGCTTCGCCAACCCGCGTTCCTCCGGGTTCACGTGTGGTGATAAGTTCCGAGACGTGATCTGACAAAACTCGCTTAAGGGTTTGCAGCGCTGTGGTTTTCCCCGCGCCCTCAAGACCTTCAACCACAATAAAATGTCCTCTATTCAACATGTTGATCCCTAAGGGGCCTTTATATAACGCAAAATCGCTTGCTTTTGCTGTTCATAATTGGCTGAAAAATAGTGAGTCCCATCGCCTTTGGCCACAAAATACAGGTAGTTCGATGCTTCTGGATGGGCTGCAGCATCAATTGCATCTTTACCTACCATAGCAATTGGCGTAGGGGGTAAGCCTCTGTAGCGATACGTATTATAAGGTGAGTCGATGCTTAAGTCTTCATGTGTTAACTTCTCTTGTAAACGAGGCGTTTTGGCATAAATGACCGTTGGATCCATTTGCAGGGGCATTTTTTTTGCGAGACGATTCACAATAACCCCTGAGATCAAGCGTTTTTCCTTAGGGTCACTGGCTTCTTTTTCAATGATCGAGGCTACAATGAGTAGCTCATAAGACGTCTGATAAGGCAGCTCTTTACTCCGATTTTCCCAGCTTTTTTGCAGGTATTGCACCAAATTCTGATGGGCTTGATGGATTAGCTTTTGGCTTAAACTCTGGGCTTCATAAAGATAGGTATCGGCAAGCAACAAACCTTCGGCACTTGGGTATGATGCGGAGATGCTTGACCAATCTATAGCGGCATGGTTGAGATAAGGTGCTTTTTGCAGAGATGCTATAACATCTCTTAGAGTTGTGCCGTCAAGGATCCGAAAAGGCAGCCTCAAAACATCGCCCATAGCCACACGTTGCAGAAACTGCCAAGCGGATTCACCTGGGGTGATTTGATAAATACCAGCTTTTAATTGAGATGAAAGAGAGGCCATTCGAATCAGACATAACAATAATCTGGGCGAGTGTATCAGATGCTTGTCTGATAAGTTGCGTACAAACAACGTTGCTGAAGTCGAGGGATTTACTTTAAAAATGACCGGGTTGCGACTGTCTATCAACATTGGACAAAAAAACTGCACGTAAATATCAAGGCCAACGCAGACGATCCCTATGAAAAGGGATATCATGCCGAAATAAAAGACTCGTTTTAGCCAAGGCCTAAGCATATCAAACGGACTTAAACACCAAACTACCGTTAGTGCCACCAAAGCCTAAAGAATTATTCAATGCATAGACCATTTGTCTTTTTTGAGCATGATGCGGCACGAAGTTTAGGTCGCATCCTTCATCTGGATGATCTAAATTGATGGTGGGTGGTGCAATTTGATCTCTGAGGGATAAAATCGTGAAGATGGCTTCCACTGAACCTGCCGCGCCCAACAAATGACCTGTCATCGATTTCGTAGAGCTTACTGCCAATTGATAGGCATGTTGTTGAAAGACCTGCTTGATAGCCATGACTTCCGTTTTATCATTGAGATAGGTGGATGTTCCGTGGGCATTGATATAATCTATGTCGTTGACAGAAATTCCCGCATCCTTCACAGCACAAGCCATCGCACGCGCAGCACCACCTGCGTCTTCGTCGGGTGAAGTGATATGAAAAGCATCCCCGGACATACCAAAGCCGACCAGTTCTGCGTATATCTTTGCACCTCGAGCTACAGCATGATCATATTCTTCAAGAACCAAAATACCTGCCCCTTCACCCATCACAAAGCCATCTCTATCCCTATCGAAAGGTCGAGACGCTTTTTCGGGTTCATCATTCCGTTTGGAAAGGGATCTGACAGCGGAAAACCCTGCGAGACAGAGCGGGGTATTGGTCATCTCAGCACCGCCGCAAACCATCACATCAGCATCACCGTAAACAATCATTCGTGCAGCCAAGCCAATATTATGCGTGCCTGTAGTACAAGCAGTAACCACTGCTATATTCGGACCTTTGAGGTGGTGTTTGATTGAAATTTGACCTGCCAACATATTGATAATGCCTGCAGGAATAAAAAAAGGTGAGACGCGTCTGGGTCCACCGGCAACTAATCTGTCTTGATTCGAGGTAATGGTCAGAATACCACCTATACCAGCACCGACGGCAACACCTGTTCGACAGGCGGTTTGTTCGTCAAGCATCAAGTCTGCGTCGGCCAAAGCCTCATCCGCAGCAATCATGCCATATTGTGTGAACATATCCATTTTCCGCACATCTTTCGTCGAAAAATGATCTTCCATCTTTAAGTTTTTGACTTTGGCCCAAATTTTAGTTGGATAATCCGTGGTATCAAAATCTTCTACATGACCAACGCCACTGACGCCTGCAAGAATATTTCTCCACGAGGTTTCCACGTTCAAACCAACGGGACTGACCATACCCATGCCAGTAACCACCACACGTCGCTTCATCAAGAATGATTCCTCCAAACATACCCAATTTAAGCCAAGCCAGCATGCCCAATAAGATAAGGTCTTATTGAAAGACTGCCGAGCCGCTCAGGGCTCGGAGACTTAGGGACGATAACCATCCCGAAATTAATTTTCAGCTTTGTCCTTATGCGATTCAATATAATCAATAGCTTCTTGAATCGTTGTTATTTTTTCGGCTTTTTCATCGGGAATTTCAGTTTCAAATTCTTCCTCGAGTGCCATAACCAACTCAACTGTATCCAGTGAATCAGCACCTAAGTCGTCTACAAATGATGCGTCGTTTTTCAACTCATCTTCTTTCACACCCAGTTGTTCTATCACAATTTTTCGCACTCTGTCAGTTATTGTACTCATAACAAATCATTCCTCTTTCGGTTGATAAAAAATATTGAACGGTAGTGTATTCAATCCAAAAAATAACGCAAGTCTATCACAAGCTATTATGACCACCAAGGTCACTAATCCATATACATCCCACCATTCACATGAAGGGTTTCCCCGGTGATATAATTAGCAGCATCGGATGCCAAAAAAGCAACGAGGGCTGCAATGTCTTCAACTTTACCCATACGTTTCATAGGAATTCGTTTTAACATTTCTTCTTTCACAAAATCAGGTAATTTCGCCGTCATTTCAGTTTCAATAAACCCTGGAGACACCACATTCACGGTAATGCCTCGACTGGCCATTTCTTGGGCCAATGACTTCGAGAACCCAACCACACCGGCTTTTGCGGCGGTATAATTGCATTGCCCCGGATTGCCACTCGAGCCGACAACCGATCCAATGTTGATGATTCGCCCCCAACGTGCACGAAACATCGGCTTAATACAAGCTCGAGATAGGCGGAATATGGCATTTAAATTGGTTTCAATGACGTGATACCATTCATCATCATCCATGCGCAATAACAAATTATCGGCAGTGATGCCTGCATTATTCACCAAAATGGCTGGCAGTTTGTTGCGGTCTGAGAGAGATGCTATCAAATGTTCCACGCTTTCTTTGCCAGTCACGTCCAACACCACACCTTCACCTTCAACCCCTTCTTGCTGCAACAAATTAGTGATTGCTGAGGCCCCGGCAGTCGTTGTTGAGGTCCCAATGACATAGGCCTTGTCGCGCGCTAATTTTAATGCAATCGCCTGACCAATCCCACGACTGGCCCCTGTGACTAACGCCACTTTCCCCATCAATTGTGTCACGCATCCCCCCCAAACATCGCACTCATACCCTCTTCATCAGATACACTGATCGTCTTTAAAGATTTGTCAATGCGCTTAATCAAACCAGTCAAGACTTTACCTGGACCACATTCGACAAGGTATTCTATTCCTTCCCGCCGCATGGCTTGGATCGTTTCAACCCATCGAACAGGGGAATAGAGCTGTTCTTTCAATAACCTTCGGATTTGCTCAACAGATTGATAAATACTTAAATCAACATTGCTAATGACTGAAACAGATGGCACATGGAACCTCGTATGAGCCAGGCCATTTTCAAAGTCATCAGCTGCTTTTCGCAAAAGTGAACAATGACAAGGCACACTCACCGGAATAAGTTTAGCAAGCTTTGCACCCATGACTTCCGCCTGAAGGATTGCCTTTAAAACAGCCTCGGTATGACCCGCAATGACCACTTGTCCAATCGCATTATAATTAGCAGGTGTCACAACAGATTCCGGAACGCTTACCTCATCACAAAGCCTTTCAACCTCTTCATCCGACAAACCCACAATAGCCGCCATACTTCCATATCCTAGAGGAATGGCGTCCTGCATGAGTTGCCCACGCAAGCTAACCAACGTGGCTGCATTTTGCAGAGATAAGGCGCCAGAGCAAACCAATGCCGCATATTCCCCTAGACTGTGACCCGCCATCATCGCAGGCATTGGCATACCTTGCTGTTGTAAAACCTGAAACACCGCCACATCGGCGGTCAGCATCGCAACCTGGGTGAATTCCGTCTGATTGAGCTTTGCTTCGGGTCCCATTTGAACCAATGACCAAAGATCATAGCCGAGGCTATCTGAAACGGATGAAAATAATTGAAGGATGATGGGAAATCTGGCGCTCAAGGACGCTAGCATCCCAATCGATTGTGACCCTTGGCCTGGAAATACAACGGCAGTCTTTGACATATTTAATACCTAACCACGATGGCGCCCCAGGTCATGCCACCACCAAACGACTCCAGCAACAAGATCTCATCTCGTTTGATTCGTTTTTGGCGAATAGATTCATCCAAAGCCAAGGGGATAGATGCCGCGGAAGTATTGCCATGATGTTGAATGGTCACCACCACATGAGACATGGGAAGCGAGAGCTTTTTGGCAATGGCTTTGATGATACGAATGTTCGCTTGGTGGGGTACAAGCCAGTGGATATCTGATTTTTTAAGCTGACTTTGGATCAGCACTTCATCCACGATATCCCCCATGATGTTGACTGCAATTTTAAAGACTTCATTCCCTTGCATCCCAATCAAGGCGGCGTGTCCCTGGGAGGTTTTATTAGCATAGGTTAATAAATTATCAGCATCATAAGAGGCATGCAGAACGCTGCCCAAAATACCAGGTCTATCACCGGCACTTAAGACCACTGCTCCCGCACCATCTCCAAATAAAACACAGGTCGATCGGTCAGACCAATCCACCCCCTTGGACATGCATTCACTGCCAACCACCATCACATGCTGAGCTGAACCTGTTGCAATATACTGTTTCGCCATATCCATGGCATAAATAAATCCACTGCAAGCAGCGCCGATATCAATCGCTGGAATGGGACGCGTTATCTTCAAGGCGTGTTGAACATGACAAGCCATGCTAGGGAAAAAATAATCTGGGGTGCAAGTGGCCACCAAAATCAAATCGATATCATTCGGTTCAAGAGCGGAGGCTTCTAAAGCCGAAATTGCGGCCTGACCCGCCATAAAAGAGGTGGTTTCTTCTGAAGAGGCAATGCGTCGGCTACTAATCCCTGTGCGCGAAACGATCCATTCATCACTGGTATCAAGTCGCGTCTCAAGCTCAGTGTTCGTCAGGACTTGCACTGGCAAGTAACTGCCCGTGCCGCTGATGACCGCATGATTCATAGTATCAATCCTTGGTTGGTGAACTCAGTAATTTGATCACGAACCAGTGCTACCACATCACTTTTAACTTGGAGCATCGCCTCTTCTATCGCAAAATGAAAAGCATGCTCACTCGCACTGCCATGGCTTTTGATAACGATACCATTCAATCCCAACATACTCGCACCGTTATATCGAGCAGGATCCATCCGTTTTTTTAAGTGGAACAAGGCGGGGCGAGCCAAAAGGCCCACCGCTTTGGTCATCCAATTTTTAGTGAATGATTCTTTAAGTACCGACAACATCAATTTGGCCAAACCTTCGCACGCTTTAATGGTAGCATTCCCAACAAATCCATCACAAACGACCAAATCAACTTCACCGGAATAGAAATCATCGCCCTCAACATAACCCACATAATTCAAGAGGCTGCATTCTGCCAACATATGAGCGGTGCGTTTCACTTGATCATTCCCTTTCATTTCCTCAACACCAATATTGAGTAAGCCTATTTTAGGCCTTACTTTCTTATCAAGCGCTTGAATCAGCGCAGAACCCATCACTGCAAATTGAAAAAGATGCTCAGCGCAGGAATCAACATTTGCACCGAGATCGAGCACACGCGTTCTGTTATGAAAAGTAGGTAATTCAGCAATGATCGCGGGTCTGTCGATACCTGGTAACGTTTTAAGGACGAAACGGGCTGTTGCCATGAGGGCCCCCGTATTACCGGCACTGACACACGCTTCTGCCCGTCCTTCTTTCACAAGATTTAGGGCAACCCGCATGGAAGAGTCTTTTTTGTTGCGCAATGCATGAGACGGCAACTCATCCATCATCACGACTTCAGAAGCATGCTCAATCAAGACTTGTTGAAATAGAGGATGTTGTGTGGGTACGCCATTTTTTTTTAATTGCTTTAAGATCTGTGGTTCATCACCAACCAACAACAACGTCAAATTAGGATAATTTCGCACAGCACGAACGCAAGCAGGAATCACAACCGTCAAGCCATGATCCCCACCCATCGCATCAACAGCAATGGTGATGTTATTCAAGTGGGTTACTCTTGTTCGTAAACGTTATCGTTATCAAGAATTTTCCGACCACGGTAATAGCCATCAGGGGTGATGTGATGACGCAAATGAACTTCACCCGTGGTTGAATCAACGGAAAGTGTGGGTCTCGTCAACGCATCATGAGACCGGCGCATATCACGTTTAGAGCGTGATTTCTTGTTTTGTTGTACTGCCATTGTGCTACTCCTAAACAATTTGTTTTCATAAAGCGGCAATTTTACCGAGTTTTTGTCTGTAATCCAAGTACTATTGCTAAATAACGCGATTCTCAACTTTTCTGGTGGGCACGTCGCTAGCGCACCTTTGCCCACATATGGACAAAAAATAACGTCGCCAAAAACCCACGGATTGTGACCGTGTGCAGTATAGCGTATTATATTCAATTTTTATACATTTTGAAATTCATTATGACTCGAGTGATCGTTGGAATGTCTGGTGGTGTGGATTCGTCCGTTGCGGCTTGGCTATTACGTGAGCAAGGCTATCAAGTCGAAGGTCTGTTCATGAAGAATTGGGAGCAAGATGATAAAGCAGGCTTTTGTCCTGCAGCCATCGACCTCCTTGATGCAAAAAGTGTCTGCGACACCTTAGAGATCCCACTCCATACTGTCAATTTTTCAGAAGCTTACTGGGAACGAGTCTTTACCCATTTTCTAAACGAGTATGAAAAAGCGCGCACCCCCAATCCCGACGTCCTTTGTAATAAAGAAATCAAATTCAATGCCTTCCTAAACCAT
This sequence comes from Legionellales bacterium, assembly GCA_026399195.1. Lineage (GTDB taxonomy): Bacteria > Pseudomonadota > Gammaproteobacteria > Legionellales > Legionellaceae > JAPLRK01. The sequence continues at coordinate 36,638 of JAPLRK010000064.1, read as the reverse complement.
GCCCTCTCCCTTGGCGCTGATTTCATAGCGACAGGCCACTATGCCAAAGTTAAAATCCATGGGGAGCAAGGCGCTCTCTACAAAGCCAAAGACCGCGATAAAGATCAAACCTACTTTTTACACGCAGTCGACCCAAAAGCCTTAGCCAAAACGATCTTCCCTGTCGGTGATTACCTTAAAACCCAAGTACGAGCCATCGCCAAAGAGCAAGGGCTCATCACCCATGCCAAAAAAGATTCTACGGGGATTTGTTTCATTGGTGAAAAACGCTTCAAAACTTTTTTAAATGAATTCATTCTTGCGCGTCCAGGTGAGATTCAAACCCCTGAAGGAGATATCCTCGGTCGTCATGATGGGTTGATGTTCTACACGTTAGGCCAGAGGCAAGGCCTGAATATAGGCGGGCATAGCAAATACAATGAAGAGCCCTGGTATGTTGTTGATAAAATCATTCAAACCAATACCCTGATGGTAGCTCAAGGAAACCATCATCCCATGCTTTATGCCCAAGGCCTCATGTGTGGCGCTATCCATTGGCTTTCAAACCCCACACCCTCACTACCGCTCGCCTGCTACGCCAAAACCCGCTATCGTCAAACGGAAGTAGCCTGCTTGATTTCTCCGGAAAATGAACATCAACATTGCGTGATGTTTTCCGAGCCACAGCGTGCGGTCACCCCAGGGCAATACATCGTGTTTTATGAAAAAAACCAATGTTTGGGTGGAGCGACTATCGATCAAATCATTAGATAACAGATCAACTAGATTTAATCCGCAATCGGAAAAATCTCGTATATTTCGAGTTGCAACAGCCATCGCATGAACACGAGCAATGGATGCAATTTGCCCATCCAGACTACCCATCGGCTTCCCCATGCTTTTTCGATGCGCCATGCTGTGCAGGGCTGTGGCGGGAGCACCTCATGAAAACCAAAAACCGCACTCGGGCCTGTTTACGTGAATGGCCTCTGCGCGGCTATTTAAATGTTTTTTAGTTTTGAATTTACCATACTGAAAAACCACGGATTCGAGTGTATAATGAAAGAGTACCCATTCAACAGACAGACATCATGGCCACAGTAAATGCATCTCCAAAAACGACTTCCGGTTTGTATTTCTCGGTCAGTGCTGCAGATAAAGTCGCGTCACTGATCCATGAGGAACAAAACCCGAAACTCAATCTGCGCGTCTATGTTACTGGCGGTGGGTGTTCTGGTTTCCAATATGGATTCACTTTTGACGAAACCATCGCCGACGATGACACGGTCGTTGAGCAAGTCTGTTCTGATGGTCAATCCAAAGTGAAATTATTGGTCGACTCCATGAGCTTCCAATATCTCAGTCATGCAGAGATAGATTACACACAAAACATTCAAGGCGAACAATTCATCATTCGAAATCCAAACGCCAAGACCACTTGTGGATGCGGGTCGTCTTTTAGTGTTGACGATGAGTAGTGCGAGTTTCTAATTTGGACAGAATTGCATGCAATTCTGTCCAAACCCCAGTTCTAATAAGATTTCACCACTACTTTTGTTCCCACATGAATAAAATTCTGACTCAGCCATCGAGCCTCATTAGGTACTACCCGAATGCACCCATGGCTAGCATTTCTATTAGGGACTTCATATGAACCATGAACAGCGTAAAAGTGAGTGAAAAACATACAATAAGGCATGGGGGAGCCACCTTTCCCAACGGGGTATCGGGTGGATTTGCAGCCAGGACCGCCTTTGGAAAAAACAGTGAAAGTTCCCGAGGGTGTATGACAAGCCCGGTGAATGTCCGGACAATAACCTCGACCTCCCGATCCGTGTCCCGTTCGAACCACTTTCCCTTGATCGTTAATGGCCTGCCATTGCAAGGTTCGTGGACTAAATACAAACTGATTTGCCGTGCTTGAAAAAGACAAAAAAGCCAAACTTAATATGGCCACTAGATGACGCCATGACAAATGCTGATGTTGTGATTTCATGAAAGTTCCTATATTTAAGCCGCCGATGACTTAAATATAGTACAATTTGCAAACATTTCAATATTTATTTATGCTTATTGGCTGAATTAAGACCTACTCCTGCCAATGATTCACTCCAGACTTCTTTTCCAGCATATCTACGACTTGTTGATGTTTTAACAACTCTTCCTCCGTCGCAGAATATACCAGGGCATGGTTCGAGCTGATCGGGGAATGCGCGTGAGCCGAAAGCGTGATCTCTTCATCCATCAACAATTGGGTTTGGCCGCCGGTCATTGCAAGATAAACCAGCGCTAATAATTCAGCATCCAGTAACGCGCCATGCCACTGGCGATTCGAATTATCCACAAAATAACGCTTACATAATGCATCCAGAGTATTTCGTTGACCTGGGTGCTTCGTGCGAGCCAAAACCAAGGTATCAAACACCCCGCAAGACTCTGATAAGGGTTTGGGCCATCGCAAACGTTTAAATTCAGCGTTCAAAAAGCCCATATCGAAAGGTGCATTGTGAATGATAAGCTCGGCCCCATCTACAAATTCAAAAAAATTTTCTGCCACATCCCGAAATACAGGTTTATCTGAAAGAAAAGCTGTGCTGATGCCATGAACTTTGAACGCCCCTTCATCCACTGATCGTTCAGGGTTCAAATAAGCATGAAAGTGGTTTGAAGTGAGCTTTCTATTCACCAACTCCACACAGCCAATTTCAATGATTCGATGTCCTCTCTCAGAACCAATCCCCGTGGTTTCTGTATCTAACACAATTTGACGCATTTATGTTAACTCATCAATTGCTTGGTTGGCCAAAGCATCTGCCAACTCATTTTCGGGATGTCCTGCATGCCCTTTCACCCAGTGCCACCTCACTTTGTGGATCTGCGCCAACTCATCCAACTGATGCCACAAATCACTGTTTTTGACCGGCTCTTTTTTAGAGTTTCGCCAACCATTTTTTTTCCACTGAACCAACCACTGACTCATCCCTAGCCGTAAATATTGAGAATCGGTATATAAATCCACTTGGCTCGGTTGTTTTAATGCCAATAGGCCTTGAATGGCGGCCATCAGCTCCATACGATTATTGGTGGTGTGAGATTCCGCCCCTTTCAGCATTTTTTCACAACCATCATAACGCAATAAGGCTCCCCACCCGCCAGGTCCCGGATTGCCTTTACAAGCACCGTCAGTAAAAATATCAATTGTCATACCGATGGTCCCATCGTGAATTCCCCTTTTAAAATGCTTTGTTTGATGATTTCAATATCCGGTGCAAAATAACGATCTTTATCATAATGGTCAACATAAATTCTCACACCATCCACTATTTTTTGTAATCGCCGCGAAGTCTTTAGAGGCTTAAGAAAATCCAATCCTTGGCTCGCCGCTAATAATTCAATGGCCAGAATCGTTGCGGTATTTTCAATCATGCCTTGCAAGCGTAATGCCGCATTAGTCGCCATGGAGACGTGATCCTCCTGATTTGCCGAGGTGGGAATGCTATCGAATGATACCACTTCATCATTCAATAAAGGTCCACTGCCACAAGCATGGGACAATACGATGTTTCGTTGTAATTGCTGCGTCGATTCATGGGATATGATTTGATTGGCCAGCGACCCAAAGCCCGTATTCACGCCATAAACGACCTTTTGCTCTTTTAAAATCTGCCGTACAATTGCCACAGCCGACTCAATTTTTGGAAAACAAGTTTTATCCAAAACGATGGGCGCTTTCTCCCTCAGCAATTTTTTTAATAGCCCCAGTGAAGCGGCACCCGGCGTAAGAACAATTGGTTTCACCATAGAACACCCGTAGTATTTTAAATCTTGAGCCCCGTATGGTAATCTATTCCAAATTCAATCAACATGACAGCATCCTTATGCAGAATCCTCCTCATATCCATCCACCGACCCTTCCTATTTTTTTTGCGACAGAAATGTGGGAAAGATATGGTTTCTACGTTGTCCAAACGCTTTTGGCACTTTACCTTGCGTTACATTTTCATTGGCAAGACAAAGACGTTTATGCTTTGGTGGGATCCTTCACTGCACTGACTTATATCTCCCCTGTGATAGGCGGATGGATCGCCGATCACCTGTTGGGTCAAAAACGAGCCATTTTGACGGGAGCAGTGGTGCTCCTCGCAAGTTATCTCGTCTTGTCCCTCCTCCACAAAGATCAAGTACTCACAGCCGCTCTTGCAGGCATTGCCGTAGGGACAGGTTTACTAAAACCTAACATTTCCTCACTGTTAGGCAACGAATACCCCGTTGGATCACCCAGCCGTGAGAGTGGCTTCACCATTTTTTATATGGGCATCACCACCGGTATTATTTTAGGCACAACGATTCCGAGCTATCTCCATGAGTATTTTGGATGGTCTACTGCTTTCTTCAGTGCGGCAATCGGGCTCGCTATTGGTATCGTGACCTTTACATTTGGGATTTATTATTACGCCATTCAAGATTATCATCCCTTCGAATTCAAATTCAAAAAAATCCTGCTCGCTGTGGTCATGATGTTTCTCCTATGGCTTGTCTCTTTTTATACGCTTAACTCACCTCAAACCGCGAACACCCTCTTTCTTACCGTGGTTCTGTTGACGTTCGCCTATCTTTGGTATTGCATAGCCACAGAATCCAAAACACAAGCATACCAAACCATGGTCATTGCTTTACTTTGTATCATTTCTGTGATGTTTTGGGCGTTTTATTTTCAAATGTTTTTGTCGCTTACCCTCTTCATTGTCCGAGTGGTTCAACCCAAATTTTTTGGCATCTCGTTTGCGCCCCCTTATTACGTGGGCATACAAAGCTTTGGCATGATTTTATTTGGCCTACTTTTGTCCCGCCAGAAAAAGCCTCTCACTCACCTACAACAAACCATTCGTTCAGGGAACAAATTCTTGCTGGCCATGCTCATGATGCTCATATCCTACTCCTTGATCACCCTCTTTTCACACATGGGCTCTCCAGAAACCTTATTATCGCCATGGGCCATTATTCCTGCCTATCTTATCTTTTCTTTGGCCGAGTTATTACTCTCACCCGTAGGCTTATCCGCTATGACCACACTGGCTAGTCCTAAAAAAGTCAGTACTATGATGGGGATTTTTTTAGTGTCGCTAGGGATTGGGGGGTTTTTGTCAGGAAAACTGGCGCAATTGACAGCCATCCCTGTCGGAGAAACATCTATTGCCGCACTAAAAAGCCATTACACGAACGCATTCGGCACCCTATTATGCATATTGTTTGCAGCTACGCTCGTCTGTGTCGTCATTAACTACTTCATCAAAAAATTGATGGTAAAATCTTCCGTCATTAACGATAGGTGATAAGAACCGTTGAGCATAGGTACCTTAGGCCAAACATTGATGTTTTGTGTGTCATGACAATAACTGTTATCATCCTTCCCCCAAACTGATGAATCGATGATCTACCTATGGCTGATAAAAACACTCTTTTAAACTTAATCATTGTTTCACTTAATGACATCAAAGCACTAGATATCACCGTCATTGATGTGAGCCTTCAAACCACCATCACTGATGTCATGGTGATCTGTACCGGTCGCTCTTCGCGACATGTCAAATCCATTGCTGAGCATATCACGGAACAATGTAAAACCGCCGGATGGCGCGCGATAAGTCAGCAGGGGCTTTTAGAGGGTGACTGGGCTTTGGTTGACTTTGGGGATGTCGTGGTCCATATCATGCAACCAGAGAGCCGTACATTTTATAATCTCGAAGAACTGTGGCAAAATCCCTCACCATGATGCTGTATCGCGGCTAGGGTCCCTCAGATGCATTTGAAAAAACCCGGGAAGCATGGTCCTACTGAGTACCAGCTTCACCATACTCGCTTAAGTTTGATGGTAGCTTTGCTTATCACTCTTTCACTCATTCTGATATTGCGCATGGCTTATTTACAATTCTCGCAATTCAAACGATATGCCACGCTATCTCTTAAAAATCAAATGAGCATCCTACCCATCACACCACCCAGAGGCGTGATTTTGGATAGACATGGGTTAATCCTTGCTGACAATATCCCAGTCTATGCCTTAGAAATCGTTCCAGAACGTGTCAAACATTTGCAAGAAACCATACAACAGCTCAAGGCTTTGTTACCAACGGTCACCGATGAAGACATTCATAACTTTGAACACGCCTTACATCAAGGCCACGCTTATGAACCCATCCCCTTCAAGCTCAAATTAAACCAAGAAGAAGTGGCCATTTTTGCAAGCAACCAACATCTGTTCCCAGGCATCAGCATCAAAGCTCGTCTGATGCGCTATTATCCCCTTGGCGAAACTGCGGCACACGTTCTGGGGTACGTTGGGCGAATCAATGAACAAGAGCTGGGACTTGTGAACATCACCAATTATCGCGCCACTAATTTTATTGGCAAGGCTGGCATAGAAAAATACTATGAAGATCTTTTGCACGGGCAAATCGGATATCAACAAGTAGAAACGGATGTGAACGGCAGAACCCTTCGTGTTCTGAGCAAACAAACCCCTGTTGCTGGTGCCAAGATCTATCTGACCTTAGATGCCCGTCTTCAAGAGGCAGCCTATCTCGCCATGCAGGAAAAACGAGGCGCCGTTGTGGTCATGGGCGCAAATAATGGGGACATTTTAGCGATGGTCAGCGCACCCAGCTTTGATCCTAATCTCTTCGTGAATGGCATCCAGCAGAAAGAATATCAACTATTGATGAATGCTCAAGATAGGCCGTTGTATCATCGTGCTGTACGCGGTCTTTATCCGCCTGCATCGACCATCAAACCCTTTATGGCCATAGCCGGACTTGAAAAAGGAACCATTACCCCTGACACCAAAATTTATGATCCAGGCTGGTACAGATTACCTGGCATCAGTCATGCTTATCGTGACTGGAAACACACGGGTCATGGGATCATCAACCTCAAACGAGCCATCACGGTCTCTTGCGATACTTACTTCTACCAACTTGGTAATAAAATGGGCATATCTTCCATTCAAGACATGCTGGTCCAATTCGGATTTGGGCAACTCACTCATGTGGATCTCCACGAAGAAGCACCTGGCCTTGTTCCAAGCCCTCATTGGAAACAAAACACCAAAGGGGTCCATTGGTACCCTGGGGACACCCTCATCACCGCCATTGGACAAGGATTTATGCTGGCATCTCCCTTACAACTTGCCAATGCGACAGCCGCTCTTAGCCAGCATGGTCGACGTTTCCGCCCACACATCCTCCGTAGAACAGTACATGAAAACGAAGGCGTACATGCCTACCTTCCCGTAGAGGAGTACCCAATTCAATTAAAAGATGATAAATATTGGACGCTGGTGAGTGAAGCAATGCAACAAGTCATCAAAAGTGATGAAGGAACCGCTTACCGATTTGGACGAAACCCACCCTACGCAGTGGCTGGGAAAACCGGAACTGCCCAAGTCTTCAGTGGCAGTCAATATGAAAAAAAACGTTACACCGATATTCCTGAAGCCTTAAGAGATCATTCTCTATTCATTGCCTTCGCACCTGTAGAAAACCCTGAAATTGCCATTGCTGTCATGGTTGAAAATGATGTGGTGGCCGCTGTGGTGGCTCGCAAGGTGATGGATGCTTATTTCGAAATGAAAGCACTTGAAATGAACCATGTCTCCTTTTGGCATCCTTTAGGAACTGCACATGAACATTAATCCCTCTCGTCCCATTTACCGCCTGATGGGTAAGTCATTATATCTTGATCTCCCCTTATTGGGGTTGCTATTAACTCTAAGTTGTCTAGGTCTTATCATCCTCTACAGTGCTTCAAATCAAAATATAAGCATGGTTTTAGGCCAATCTGCACGCCTTCTGTTTGCTTTGGCCGTCATGGTGGTTTTTGCCTTCATTCCCCCTCATAAATACAAAATCTGGACGCCCTGGATCTATGGCATTGGTTTGGCACTGCTCATCGCCGTCATTGTGAGTGGGAAAGTGGGTAAAGGGGCACAACGCTGGCTTGATTTAGGGATCTTTCGTTTTCAACCGTCTGAAATCATGAAACTTGCTGTTCCCATGATGGCTGCCTGGTATGTGGACAGAAAACCCCTTCCCATTGATCTCCGATCCTTGCTTATCACCACCGTATTAATCGCCATACCGGCCTTACTCATTGCCAAACAACCTGATTTGGGGACAGCCATTATGGTCATCGCCTCGGGTTTATGTGTTATTTTTTTAGCAGGTATTTCGCTTCGCATCGTCTTGATTCTTGTCGCAAGCTTAGGATTATCAGCCCCTCTGATCTGGCATATTATGCACGATTATCAAAAGCAGCGAATCATGACGCTATTACATCCAGAGCATGACCCACTTGGTGCGGGTTACCATATCATCCAATCTAAAATCGCGATTGGATCAGGCGGGGGGTTTGGTAAAGGTTGGTTGGCAGGGAGTCAATCGCATCTTAATTTTTTACCAGAACACGCCACTGATTTTATTTTCGCGGTCAGCAGTGAGGAATTTGGGTTTATGGGCAACCTCATTTTAATGATCTTCATCATGTTGATTTCGCTCCGAAGCCTATATATTGCAAGACACGCTCAAACCAGCTACGCCCGCTTACTGGCAGCGAGCCTCGCCATGACTTTCTTCCTATCGGCCTTTGTGAACATTGGCATGGTGATGGGCATTTTACCCGTGGTCGGGATCCCACTCCCCTTGGTCAGCTATGGCGGAACCGCCATGGTCACATTTTTAGCCGGATTTGGCATTTTAATGTCAATAAGCTCACACCGGATTTTATTTAACAACATCTAATCGAATAGAGCCGCTATTGGCGCATAGCTTCTTCGATGAATAGGACACGGTCCAAGCTTTTGTAGCGCTGCACGATGAACGGCTGTTGGGTAGCCTTTATGCTGAGCAAAGCCATATCCAGGATAGATCTCATCAAAGCGCTCCATCTCATCGTCTCTCAAGACCTTGGCTAAAATAGACGCCGCCCCAATCTCTTGAATGAGGCTATCACCCTTCACAATGGCAAAACAGGGGTGTGGTACCTTTGGGGTAAATAACCCATCCACTAAAATCGCATCGGGACGGATCGATAAGGCCTCTATGGCTCGCTGCATGGCCAATAACGTCGCATAATGAATATTAAGCGCATCAATCTCGGAGACCTCCGCCCGACCATAAGCAAAACATAATGCATGCTCTTGAATCATCCTCACCAAGTGCCGGCGTTTTAAGGGACTCAATGTTTTGGAGTCAGCAACACCTTCAATAGGAGCGTCCAGAATAACAACGGCTGTCACCACAGGACCTGCCAACGGACCTCGACCCACTTCATCAACACCTGCTATCAACATGCTTCATGCCCTCCTGATAAGAAGCGTATCTTAAAGACGATGATCAAGAAAAGATAGAAAAAACGAAATTCGATCCGAAATAATCTCGTCTTGACATCTTCCGCACAAGTCATTAACTTCAAACAGTACTCATCTTTCCTAAGAACTCATGCGACGGATTTTTTGCTCACTGTTTGTTTTTCTAATGACCTCATTGAACCATGCTGACGTGCGGTTTTTGGTCATATCGGATATCCATTATGGCAGTCATAATACCCCTGGAGATGGCCACGATACCGACACGGTCTTGTTAAATTCGGCCATGGGTGAGTTTACAAACCTCCTTGAAAAATCTGAATTCATGATCACATTAGGTGATTTCCCAACCCATAAACTAGGCTTATCTCCCACAAAAGCCGCCTACATCAAAACCGTGTTTCACCGTTTATATCAAGCCAATCACCACGCCAAACCGATGTTTTATATCACTGGCAATAATGATTCACTTCTTGGCGATTACCAACCTTTCTCATGGCGTGCTATTTCACCGCTGACCTACGCCACCGATTGGCAAGGTGCGTGTGCTTATTGTGAGGGTTTACTCATTGATGGCACACATCTCAAAGACAAAGGCTATTATTCAACCTATGTGTTACCTAAAAATAAAGACATTTTGTTGATCGCCCAAAACAGCGTGCAGTTCACCAAATCTCCACATTTTATGAGTGATTACCCCAATCAAAAACAAGACGCTGCAGAACAACTAGACTGGTTTAAAACCCAACTCAATCAACATCATGCCAAACAACTTCTCATCGCCATGCATGTGCCTCCAGGCGACAATTACAAAGGAAAACCTTTCTGGCATGAAGCCTATCTGAAACAATGGATGGACATCGTCGACAAAGCCTCCTCTCGTTATGGTCAAATCACGATACTTACCTCCCATACCCATATGGATGAGATCCGAAAAATTCATATAAAATCAGGTGAGACCCTTTATGCCTACGCCACGCCATCCATCAGCCGTATCCATCATAATAACCCATCCATGAAGCAATTTTTACTGGATAAGAACCTCAAACTCAAAGACTACACGACCTTCTATACAACCTTAGATTCTCCCTGGGGAAAAACGCAATATGCAGCGATAGCCCCCCCAAACAGTATCTTCCCAGAATGCCATGACAAAATACTTAACACGTGTCTTGACGCCTTGAGCGATGAGGCCGTATGCAAAAGATTAAAAGATGGCCTTTTTTATGGCTCCAAAAGTCCTAGAGTAGATGCCTCGGTTTGTCATTTGACCTACGTTGTACGTTAACTGGACTTTAGACTGCACTTGTTCGCGGGAGAGGGTTGGGGAGAGGGCAAATGGACGATGCTCAGTTGAGGCAATACGCCCGTGAGTTACGAAAAAATAGTACGGACTCAGAAAGTCGCCTTTGGTTTTTTTTACGAGCAAGTCGACTTCGCTTCAAATTTAAAAGGCAAGTACCGATCAAGCGTTTTATTGTGGATTTTGTATGTCACTGGACAAACACGGATCTGAAGTTACGTGCCCGCGCCCGTGAGCGTGCCCTTGCCCGGTAGTTCTGTTCTTTGCGCCATTTTAGTTAGCATACTCACAATTCGAATAAGTATTGTTCTTCCAGCTTGATAATTCTCTTCTTGTATAATGTTAAGTCGCTTGGGTAAACATTCGGTTAACCCCGTTATTGACAGGCCCCGTTTTTCAAGACCGTTTTAAAATTTCGAGTCAAGGGGTATAGAAAAATATCCTTCACAGGTACACTTTGCACGCCTGATGGTCCAAGTCGAGAATTACTGGATGAAACAAGGCATAGGTGTAACTCACCCAATTGATGCACAGGATGTAGAATGGTGGGCTGTGGCGCGGTGGCGTCTGTTTCCGTGGGTTTAGTGGCGCTTCTTTGTGCTTGAGCTGCTCTTTTAACTCCTCCTCCCGCACTATAACTCTTGCATGCTGGGCTTTCCAATATTATGCATCTGATTTTAACGCAACGTAGTCCGTATACGGTAACGTGATTGTCCTTGCAACAAAAGGCTGCGGTGCTTGTTGTAATGAAAGGCTATTCATCACAACGTGATACTACATTTTTTTTTGAGTGTCCCGTGTTGTTTTTATTATTTTAGTGAAAGGTCACGAAATTAGTGGTGGTTGTCAATAACGGGGCTGGCCGAATGTTTACAAAGACATTGACGCATGTTATTGATAGCAGCTCACAAATTAATAATGCCTTAATCTTTCCCTGGTAAATTGTTGCTTATTTTAAACGGATAAGCCTAATCATGACCATACGAGCCCTTTCCTTCGATTTCGATGGCTGTTTATTTAACAGTAATTATATTCGATCACCCAATAAATGCGTCATCTCACATAATTGGGAATTCCTTCAGCGTATCAAAGCTGAAAATATGACGTATGGTCCCGTCATCACGTTTGTAGGCTCCAATCGACAATCCAAAGAGATTGATGAGGTGAACGGAATTGTGGGCAACAAGGGCTCTTGCTTCCCCGCCATTCGAAGAATATGTGACATTTTGGAAACTGAATTAGACACATTCTTGCTCGCCGATATATATGGTGATTTGCCAGATGGCACAGCCTTTGCGAACGCCACAAATCCAGAGTACAAAGGATCTCATGCAAAATGGTTATTTGATAATCACAAAGGAACCATTCTTTATGCCCAAATGCAGCGCATAGCCAATGCGAATCCAAAAGAACCCATCGTCTTTGATTTTTTCGATGATCGTGTGGACATTCTAGAATCCTTAGAGCGCTATTTCTCAAAGCATCCAAGCTTAATCCCAAGCCATGTCACTTTGCGCTTGCATCAGTATGAAGGATTTGAAGTGAAGCGCCATTGCAGCATCCAAGGGCATGGGTTTATCGACGCTAATTATAGAGAAACCGTCAAAGAAATGGCAGCCATTGAAATGGGTGTGCGGAATATCAACTTTCTAGAAGTAGGGAGGTTAGGAGGACTCAATACGGTCCATTTTGCACACTTGGACTTGCTCACGAAACGAAGGCCTTTTACAGACTTAAGCCAGATCGCAAATAGCGCACAAGCACCTACCCCCTCTGAGTCACCTACCGATCACCTGGTGGTTCTTCCAAAAATTCCAAAAATTGTGCTAGACCGATTTATACGACAACTATTCTTGCTTGAGGAAAAAGCAGAAAAACTCTATCAGGATGGTTTTCGAGCAGACTCCAGAAAGGCCTTTCAACTTCATGATAAGCTCCACCTCAGTTCCCAGGACTATCTTCAAGGTAGAATCACTTTAATAGAATTCCGAGACATTTCTGACACCGCCTTGGGAAAAGCACATGATGTACTGGGTAAGCACCACGGATGGAAGCAGTTTTTAGGGAATTTAGGCCTTGCCATCGCAGGTTTTGGTATAGGTTATGTTTTCCTCGGTTTGGTCAACTTCACCATTACAGGCCATTTTCTATTGTTCAGACCAAAAACAAAGTTAGCGCAAAACTTAGACGATTTACAGGTGACGATTGAACACCTTGCGCCACTATAACGCGGTATTTACTGTGCGATGTTGTAAACTCCACGAAAGCAAGATGACATAGGCCAACGCGACCAAAGCACAATACCATCCAAAAAAAAGGTTGTTATAAGCGGAGTAAAGCGCATTGGCCAACTCAATGCCTAAGCCTTGGATGCACATCGAAATCATACTCATGAGAGCCGATGCCGTCCCTTTGCTGACCTTTGTGACAAACAAAATGTATCGACAAAGAGGGGCCGAAATCATGCCTCCTCCCAAGAAATAAAGCATGAACCCTGGCATAAGCCAAATGAATCCAGCATCAAAGAACAAAGGGAACAGGCACACAAGACCTAAACCAATCGCTGCAATCCATGATCCCACCCAAATCAATTGCGTCATGGTCTTACGATGAGTCATTCGATGCAGAAGCAAATTGCCTAAAATAAATGTCCCAAAAACCGGTAATTGCCATAGAGCATATTGAAGGATGGTGAGGCCGGCCCCTGTCACAAGCATCACAGGGGACAAGCCAATCCACGCAAGGCACGGCATATAAATCAACCCAAGGGAAATAGAACCTAATATAAACGGTCGATTCATCAACAAGTCTTTATAATTTGCAGCGATTCCTCGAATTGAAAAGCCTCGCTTCACTTCCCCACCCACTCGAGACACTTTTTCCACAGGTTCAGGCATAAATCGCCATAAACCCCAAAGTGCAAATAGTGCCAGGAGCGCAATCGCCACAAAAATGTAGCGCCAATTGAAATAATAAATATAGATTGCCCCTAAAAGTGGCCCTAACAAAGGGGCGATGATAGCCACATTGGCCATGATGGCAATCAATCGAATGGCATTCATTTCATCAAAAATTTCTTGCAAGGTAGCATAGCCAATGACGGCAATAAAACATAAACCCATGCCTTGAAAAAAACGTGCCACAAGAAATTGTGTGATGCTTCCCGTACAAGCGATCAAAAGACTACATAAAAAGAAAAAGAAGGCGCCAAACAACATCACTGGACGACGCCCATAGCGATCTGATATGGGCCCTAAAATCAATTGCAGACTAGCGCCGCCCAAAACATAAGCCGTTAAAGACAAGGCAATAGCTGATTGAGGCGCACGGAAGGAGGCGACGACCTTTATCATGCCTGGCATGATCATATCATTGGCCACGTAGGTCAAAAACTCGTAAAGCACGAGAAATGATGCAAAAAGAACTGCCTGCTTTTTTGAAATATCTATTAATAACCCTTTCATAAATCACTTCTCTTTAGGATCTGGATATGATAAATATTTTCCCCATGGTTACCTGCATAGGGAGAGCTCATTGCGAATCCGATGACCGCGGCTAACGCCTCATCAATGTAAAGCAGAGGGATCTCATCACGTTCCCAGGGGGGTACTTGCCATTGTTGCCATAGTTTTTTCAGCCTCTTTTTCTGTCCATGCCAAACAAAAACCTCACCCCCTTGTCGAAATCTTACCTGAACTGATGCACCCACCGGAACCCGCACTCCAAAATCCGCTGGCGTCGCAGTCAGTTGACATAATCCTTTGGCGCCGAGCGAGATGTTCAAGGGATCTGGAAAAGTTGTCCAATGAACGGGCGTATGCTGAAATGGCCCAAACTGCCTCAACAAAATCAAAGTCTGCTGATACCGACGCACCATCACCCCCGCCCACTGCACCGAAGGCGTAGCATCCTGTCTTGCAAAAATCACCTCTTCTATGATTTGTGTCAACAGTTGGGATGACGGCGACTGAGCTTCATTTTTTTTGATCCATGCTCGCAACACATTGACAAGACGAGATGGACAAAGCTTCTGCAAAGAAGCCAAATCCAAAGAAGGTTGACTTGCCCCATTTTGAAAAGGGTAATCCAGGTTGGCAAGAGATAACAAATTCTCTTTGGCTTGTTGACAATGACTCGCCGTACGCGCCAGATTCCGTGTGATGCTTGGCCATTTTTGACGTAACATAGGCATCACCTGATGCCTAAGAAAATTCCGTGAAAACTCCTCATTCCAATTGCTTTCATCATCAATCCAAGCCAATTGATGCCTCAAAGCATAGGCCAGAAGTTCAGCTCGAGTATGCTTTAAAAAAGGCCGAACCAACTCCCCCATTGGCAACGAGGTCACCGGCGCCATAGCGGCAAGACCATCGATGCCAGCCCCTCTGAATAACTGTAACAACAACGTCTCTGCTTGGTCATCCTGATGATGCGCCAATGCAATGCCATCGTCTTTTGTCATCAGAGAACGGAACACTTCAAAGCGCGCAATTCGTGCTTGCTCCTCGACGTTCGCCAAAACGTTGATATCTACCTGACGCGTGATAAGAGGGATGTTCAACGCATCGCAAAAAGTCAAGCAATGTGACTGCCATGAGGATGCATGAACACTGAGTCCATGATGAACATGCACAGCCAACACCTTATTGTTAAGTCCCTCTACATGGGCTAAGTGATGCAAAAGCACCGTCGAATCAAGACCACCACTAAACCCCACAAACAAAGTGGCATATTTCGAGAGCTTAGAACATTCATCGTCTGTCAAGTCAACTTCAGACACCAATTACCTCAAGTCGATTCAAGCAATCGCCCCCATCTTCATGAATTTTTGATATCGCTTACGAAGCAACTCTTCCACAGGGTGCGATCTGAGTGCATGCAGTTCTTCAGTTAAGGCAACTTTCAAGGAGTCCGCCATTTCCAGCATATTCCGATGTGCCCCACCTAAGGGTTCCAAAACCACCCTATCGACCAGTTGATGCTCAAGAATTTGAGATGCCGTCACACCCATAGCACGTGCAGCCTCACTGGCTTTTGTAGGGTCTTTCCATAAAATGCTTGCACAACCTTCAGGAGAAATCACCGAATAAATAGAATATTGCAGCATCAAGACTCGATCGCCAACACCAATGGCCAACGCACCACCAGAGCCTGCCTCGCCTGTGACGATACAAATGATAGGGGTTTTCAATTTAAACATTTCCATCAAATTTCTTGCGATGGCTTCAGATTGATTGCGTTCTTCCGCACCAATCCCGGGATATGCACCCGCGGTATCAATAAAGGTAAAAATCGGACATTTGAATTTTTCAGCCATTTTCATCAATCGCAAAGCCTTTCGGTATTCTTCAGGGCGCGCCATACCAAAATTACGATACACTTTTTCTTTTGTGCGTTTCCCCTTTTGGTGTCCAATAAGCATGACGGGCTCACCATTAAAACGTGCTAATCCACCAATGATAGCGGGGGCCGCCGAGTTGTGCCTATCGCCATGCAATTCTTGAAAATCAGTGAACATATGCTCAATATAATCTGTCGTTTGCGGGCGCAGTGGGTGCCGAGCCAATTGGGTCACTTGCCACGGATTGAGATTTTGAAAAATTTGGCGGGTCAATTCTTCAGACTTGATTTCAAGGCGTGCGATTTCCTCGCTCAAGTTCACTTCATTATCACTGCCCACCATGCGCAAAGCTTGAATTTTTTGATTCAACTCTTCAATGGGCTGTTCAAAATCCAAAAATTGTAAACTCATCGACTACTCTTTGGTATAAATGGGATCTTGCAGTATGATAACCGTAACCGTTATTTGATGCCACTTATGAAATCAACTACTGAAGATTGGATCAACATAGACTGCATTTTGAAACATGACAGAATCGATATCTGGCAATTTCCCCTGCACGCTGAATTTAACCATGCCGAAGCGCTCTTGGATGAAACTGAGAAGAATCGAGCCAAACGCTATCATTTCGCACGTCACCAACGACGATTTACGGTGGCACGAGCCATGATGCGCGTCATTCTTGCCAAATATTTAAACACAAATCCCCTTTCTCTTATTTTTTCTTATGAAAAACATGGTAAGCCTAGGTTGCATCATCCCTCAGAAATAACCTTCAACATCAGCCACTCTGACGATTTAGCTCTTTTGGCGGTTGGCCAAACCTTTCCATTAGGGGTCGATCTGGAGTTCTTTTCAGCCAGGCCCTATGAAGGCATTGCTAAAAATTTGTTCTCAATCGCTGAAAATCAAGCTCTAAAAGAAGCCACTGCCGCATTGAAACCGCTGGTATTTTTCAAGATATGGACACAAAAAGAAGCGTTCATCAAAACCTGTGGGCTTGGACTGGCCTACCCTACACAAGAATTTACGATATCTGCATACTCTCAAAAAACAGAAACAGTCCTTGACCCACTCAATGAAACATCCTGGCAAATGAGCACTTTCATGCCACAAATAGCATGTCCTGGTGCTCTTTGCTGTCATACTCGTGTTCACGATCTTCGTTTTGTATCCATAATGGATCTTAAAGACGTCACAAAACACCTATGAAACCTTTCAAGTTATTGGATGAGAAGGCTATTCGCCACGAACTCTTGAATAACCATTTCCATGAACCCATCGATTGTCATCTTTTGGTCTCCATTGACTCCACCAATCAGTTCTTAAAAGACCTTCCTCGAAGTGCTGAGATAACCATGTGTTGCGCCGAAGTGCAAACCCATGGACGGGGGCGTTTCGGACGACATTGGCACTCCCCTTTTGGCGAGAATATTTATGTCTCATTCCGTCGTCTGATGGACTGCTGCCACTCCCGGTTGTCAGGCTTAAGCTTGGTGGTGAGTCTTGCCATAGTGGCCACACTCGATGAACTCGGAATAAGTGAAGATATTCGCGTTAAGTGGCCGAATGATGTGCAATGGCTTGATAAAAAATTATGCGGATCGCTGATTGAAGTGACGACTGAGCATCATGAAGAGACTGCCGTAATCATTGGGATTGGATTAAATGTCAATTCACGAGCCTCTGAACACCCATTACGAAATGCCGCTTGGTGCTCATTACTGGATATCACAGGACAGATGTATGATAGGAACAAGGTTCTCGCGCACCTCATCATCCAGCTCAACAAAGCCATGAAAACCTTTCTATCGACAGGATTTTCAGCTTTTGCTGAATTTTGGAAGTCTGTGGATTATTTATATGGTTTGCCCATCACGGTCACCCAACGAGCAGGCACGATTCAAGGCATAGCTCAAGGTGTTACCGAAGCGGGACTTCTGATTTTAATCGATGACTTCGGAAAAAGACATGAGCTATCATCAGGAGACACCTCACTGCAACCTCAGCTTGGCTGATGCTCTTTCTTGAAGCAATAGGAGTCGCGCCAAAATTCTGGCGCACACTTTAGGCTACTTCTTCAACCTCAGAAACCACATCCACGCCTTGCTTTTCTTGTTGGATTCGTAAATAAATTTCTTCACGATGCACAGAAACATCTTTGGGGGCATTAATACCTAAGCGAACTTGATTTCCTTTCACACCAAGCACTGTGATATTCACATCGTCACCAATGATCAAAGTTTCACCAATACGCCGAGTCAAAATCAACATGACCAAATCTCCCTAACATCGCAGCCATTTTATATTCCATAGAACGCTTCCATGGTGCTCTTTATAGCCGCAGTTTAAATAAATAACATACAAATACATCGGTTCGACTGTTATTGTACCGCGGGATTCTTAACACAGTATTAAGGAACCGTAAAAGCGATTGAATTTTTTACAGCTTCAGGATCTACTCCGGTTTTTTTCCCAGCTTTAAAGTAAATGGCCAAAAGTACCAACGGAACATATGCAATGGTTAAACCGGTCATGCCTCCAATGGATAAACTATCCACCAAAATAGCCATCGGCAACAACCAACAACAATTGATCATCAGCACACCTAGAGTCACTTTCAGATGTGCCCCAAAACGACAAGTCGCATGCTGATAAGCATGATCTCGATGCGCTTCGTAAATTTTCATCCTTTGAAACAATCGAACCATCAGGGTCAAGGTTGTGTCCACAATAAAAACACCCAACAAAATAAGCCAACACCAAAACAATTGTGGTTTCACAATGGCCGCTTGAATCGTGAAGAGGCCAAGCACAAACCCCAAAAAGCCGCTCCCTGAATCTCCCATAAAAATTTTCGCCAAAGGAAAATTCCACCATAAAAACCCTGCAACGGTCGCCGCCATGACCAAGGGTAACCCCACAAAAGGGTAAGCCCCATTGAGCCAAAATAAAAAAGCGCCTCCCAAGCAAACGGTGATGGCTTCAACCGCTGCGAGCCCATCAATACCATCCATGAAATTATACAAATTAACCAACCACACCAAATAAATCACAGCAACTGCATTCAACACAAAACCCATTGGCCAAACCCATCCTAAAAACCAGATGCTCGGCATACCACCTAACCAATAAAGCGAAAAAACACTCGCGGCAAAGTGTCCCAACAATCTATAACGCGCAGGCATATGGGCATGATCATCAACAAAACCAAGGGCTGCTACAAAAAGTCCCGCACCTATTAAAACAGCGCCCCCAGGCAACACATCAAAACCCAAATAGCTGAGCACAGGGATCGATAACAAAAAAGCAATAATAAAAGCAACACCGCCTCCGCGCGGCGTGGGCACCACATGCGAACTGCGTCCGTTAGGAACATCCATTAGGTTTCTTGTCAGCGCGTAGTGGCGCAAAAACCCCGTCAACAGCAATGACAAGAAAAAGGTTAACATCAATAAAGCAATCATCCCTACAGTTTACCGCGTCTTAAAGCAATATTCACCTTCATTTTTAGGATCGCGCCTGAAATAAGCACCCCAGGGCAAGTAATTTAAGATGCGTTCGCCCTGATAAGCACCCGGCTTGTTCGCCAATGAAAATCCGTTTAATATATACTGTGCGAAAAAAAACGCCCAAACCTTAAATCAAAGGATCCACCATGAAAGTCATGTCAATTTTTGGAACCCGCCCAGAAATGATCAAAATGTGGTCTACTCTCCGCAAACTCGATGCCCTCAACTTTGAACATATCATGGTACATACAAGCCAAAATTTCACCAAAGAGTTGAAGGATTTTTTCTTTCACGATTTAGAACTCAGAGCACCTGATTTTGATTTAAAAATTGATACCTCGAGCTACAGCAGAGAGGTGTCTGATGTTCTGCTAAAATCTGAAGAACTCTTCAAGTCCGTCAAACCTGATGCCCTACTCATCTTAGGGGATACATACAGCGGGCTATCCATCATGCCAGCTAGACACTATGGTATCAAAGTATTTCATATGGAAGCTGGGATGAGGGCATGGGATACTCGAATGCCTGAGCAACACAATCGGGTTTTGATTGACCATATGAGTCATATTTTGTTGCCCTATAACGCCCATCATCGTGAGAATTTATTGAGAGAAAACATTCACCCCTCTAAAATTTTCGTCACTGGGAATCCAACCTTTGAAGCCATGCATCATTTTTTACCTAAAATAAAAGACAGCCAGATTTTAGAAGAATTGGGACTCGAACCTAAGTCCTACTTTTTAGTCACGGCCCATCGCAGTGAGAATGTGGATAACCCTGCCACACTGCAGTCGATGTTGACGACTCTGGGCACGCTGGCCGCACAACTGAAGCGGGAGGTCATTTATCCAATGCATCCTCGCACACAAAGCAAGATAAATGAAACCATTCTCCCTAAAGGCGTTCGCATCATGAAACCTTTTGGCTTTTATGATTTCAATCGATTGTTTATGGACAGCTGTTGTGTTTTGTCTGACTCAGGAACCGCTCCGGAAGAAGCTTATTTCTACAAAGTCCCTTGTGTCAGTCTTCGAATGACCTCAGAACGTTATGAGACCATCGAAGGGGGTGGCTGTATCATTTCGGGTCTAGATCCAAAAAACATTATTGACTCGGTCATCACCGCGATTTCGCAACCTTGGGCGGGCCGCTACGACTTAATGGAGAATTTTGAACCTTCATCGGTGGTCATCAATTCGATTCGAAGTCAAATCACCAACTTTTTTTAGTGACATTTTATGCCTTAGGATCGGGCGGGAACTCAAAAAACCGCAGATCTCAGCTCTTTCTCACTATGTCCCGCTTCATTCATCCGTTGCGGGTCGTCGTTTCGGAAAAATAAATGGCGATTTATCCTTGACGCAATCGCTCTCAGAGCGAATAATCAGACTGCCGCTTTGGGTTGGATTAACGACAAATCTGCAAGACCAAGTCATTGATCACCTTGAACGCGCCTTAACCCAGATTTACGGACAAATATGAATATTCTCATAACAGGTGGCGCAGGTTTTATAGGCTCAGCATTAATTCGCTATCTGATAGAACATACCGATCACAAGATTATCAATGTTGATAAACTCACCTATGCCGGAAATTTGACGTCCCTTGGAAAAATCACCCAGAATGACCGATATCTGTTTCAACATATAGATATTTGTTCACGTGATCAAATCAATCATGTGTTTCAGCATCACAACCCCGATATGATCATGCATTTGGCTGCAGAAAGCCATGTGGATAGATCCATCGAGGAGCCAGCCGAATTTGTTCAAACCAACATTGTTGGAACCTTTAACCTCTTAGAAGCGGCTCGCAATTATTGGCAAACATTACCCGAAACCAAACGATTCTCTTTTCGCTTTTTACATGTTTCAACCGATGAGGTCTATGGCTGTCTACAACAAACCACAAGGCTTTTTACTGAAACGACGCCCTATGCCCCCAACTCACCCTATTCAGCCACCAAAGCCAGCGCTGATCATCTGGTACGAGCTTGGCATCGAACTTATGGTTTACCCATCTTAATCACCAATTGTTCCAATAATTATGGCCCGTACCAATACCCTGAGAAGCTTATCCCCCTCACCCTGCAAAACGCCCTAGCCGGTAAGCCTTTGTCTTTGTATGGCGATGGGAAACAAGTGCGTGATTGGTTATATGTTGATGATCATGTCCGAGGCCTTTACGAGGTCTTGAGTCGTGGCACCATTGGCCAAACGTATAACATCGGCGGCCATAATGAACGGCAAAATATTGAAGTCGTTCGAACTCTTTGTAACCTATTGGAAGATTTAGCCCCCTTCAAACCCGCCGGGGTCACGCATTTCAACGAATTGATAACCCTAACTAAAGACCGCCTAGGCCATGATCGTCGCTATGCCATCGATGCTTCAAAAATTCAATCCGAACTCGGATGGCGTCCTTTAGAAACCTTTGAAACCGGGCTGCGAAAAACCGTTGCTTGGACTCTTGAGCAGCAGCTGCACTCTGAAAAGGTATAAGAATAGGAAGTTATTCCGGCCGCGATCCTTATTTAGAAGTCTGTGTGACTGTTAGAGCCTTTAAGGCATCACAAATGGTCTCAATCGTCGACTCTTGCAAATAAGGATGCATAGGAATACTCAACACACCTTTGGCCGCACGCTCAGTGTTTGGGTAGGACTGTTGATCTGGGTATAAGTCCTTGATGATGGGTTGCTCATGGACTCCAATCGGATAATGAACGGCTGTTGGGATCCCTTGAGATTGTAACGCTCTCTGCACAGCATCGCGCTCTGGAAGTTCGAGAGTATATTGTGCGAACACACTGGTGTTATCAGGTTTGATGATTTGCTGCTTCATGTTCTTTGGGAGCAACTCTTGATATCGAGAAGCCACGCGCTGTCTCAATTGAATTTCCTCAGGGAATATCTCCAATTTTTCCAATAAAATGGCCGCTTGTAGGGTGTCCATCCGTCCATTGATGCCCAAACGAGTATGGTAATAGCGTTTGGATTGACCATGTGTTCGGATTTCATTCATGCGCAGTGCAAGTTCATCGTCATTGGTAAAACAAGCCCCACCATCTCCATAACAACCCAGCGGTTTTGAAGGGAAAAAACTAGTACAACCAATCGTGGTCAGACCACACGAGTGTCGCCCTTTGTAGGTCGCGCCAAAACTTTGAGCAGCATCTTCTACTACAGGCAAGTGATAAGCGGCAGCTATGGCGTTGATTTCATCAAAATCAGCACACTGTCCGTAAAGACTAACAGGCATAATC
>JAPLRK010000064.1:0-13834 GCA_026399195.1 Legionellales bacterium | reverse complement strand
CTTTGTTTTAGAAGTGATAGCCGCTTCAATTTGGGACGCATCGATGTTATAAGTATCAGCATCAATATCCACAAAAACAGGTGTGGCGCCCAACAAAGAGATGATTTCTGCAGGTGCAAAAAAACTAAATGGGGTGGTGATCACCTCATCCCCGGCACCCACACCTAAGGCCATCAAAGAGATCAACAAAGCATCGGTACCACTAGCCACCGACAATGCGTGTCGAGCCCCCACAAATTGAGACAGGGCTTGCTCAAGCTCATCGATTTCTGGGCCCATGATGAATGCGCCATGATAAAGAACCTCTTTAAATCGGGAGATCAAACGTTGTTCGATTCGATTTGATTGTGCTTTTAAGTCAATAAATTGCATAAAGATACCAAAAACCCATGTCATGAATGCGGTGGATACTATCAATCTCATCCATTTTAGTCAAACTTCAGCTTTTACGACAAGAGATCAAATAATTCACCTGTACAGAAGCTTGTATAGCCGCATGTCGAGTGAATGGGTTGTAACTCATTCCCTTCAAACACATCGTCTCCAGGCCCGCAGATCGAGCCATAATGGATAATTCACTAGGTTTTATGAATTTTGCATAGTCATGTGTTTGCCTCGGCAGCAAGTTTAATAGATATTCAGCAGCAAGGATAAGACTCATATAAGATTGTATCGTTCGATGGATGGTTGACATGATCAAAACCCCATTGGGCTTTAGTAAGCGTGCACAGTGTTTGATGATAGCTTCTGGCGATGGCACGTGTTCCAGCATCTCCATACACGTCACGACATCAAACAGCGCGTGATCATAGGCTTCAATAGGCATACACTCATAGTCGATAGATCTTTGATGCAGAGCAACACGCGCCTTTGCAGCGGCAATAGCATGTGGCTCAACATCTAGGCCCGTCACGATAGCGCCTTGAATGGCCATAGCCTCCGTTAAAATGCCCCCCCCACAACCTACGTCGAGAACCTGCATTCCTTCAAGTGGCGTCTGGGAAAGGATAAAAGCCAGACGGGTTGGGTTGATGTCATGAAGGGTTTTGAGTGGGCCTTCAGTATTCCACCATTCGCGAGCATGATCAGCAAATTTCGCGACTTCTTGTGGGTCAATCGTTGAAGATGGGTTCATAGCGTAAAAGATCCAAGGGTTTGAAAAAGGCCACCACATCGGGATTGGTGATGAAACTGACATTATACGGATGTTCTGAGATAAGACTCAACGGACACACTGGAGGGATAAGACGAGCCATGCGACCTAACAAAATCAAACTAACCTCTTTTGATAGTTCAGCTAATTGCGTCAACAAAGAATGTAGAAAAGGTCGCCATTGTTTCGCATGTTTGTTAACCGCACCCTGTTCATAAACCAACGAGGCATTCAAAAGTAAAATACCTCGCCTCATGAAGGTCTGAAATAAATGCTGAGTGGTCTCTGAGAGGCCCGTTTTATCAAGCACAGCAATTGCTCCTTGAGAAAAATCCTCACGTAAATCTCCCCGCGCATACAACAACATTTTTAAAATATTTCTAAAAGATGTTGCCCGGTTCACACCTTTACTAAGGCCTGTAGCACTCCATAGCTCATGTACGGCTCCATCCCAAAAAGCATAGCCATTCGCTGACTGAGCTCGTGGATAAGGGGACTCCCCGAGAAGAATATACCGTGTTTTCGATAAAGGCTGAGCAAAAGCCGCGAGCAAAAATTCATCCCCTGGTAACCAATGCGGGTGGGCACGCAACGAGCTAAGATAAGCCGCATCCATACTGTGCAGAGAAGTTAGTAAAATCTCATGCCATTCTGGATGTACTTTATGCAACAAATTTTGCATGCACCAATCCCAAAAAGATGCCATTATATAATATTTGCTGGGTCAAACCCATGAACAAATCACTCTTATCCTATTTACAAGACAATAAACCCACGATGATACAACATCTCTATGATTTTTGTAGCATCAACTCAGGCAGTGACAACCTACTGGGTTTGAACGCCATGCGAGAGGCGTTGCAAAAAGCCTTTTCCCCTTTAAGTAGTCAGATGGAATCCTCTCACCTGCGCCCCTTCTCTACCCTGGATATGTCAGGTCACCCCATCTTACAAGCCTCTGGAGACACCCTGCTGATTCGCAAAAGATCCCATTTGAAACGTCGAGTGCTTTTAAGTGGCCATATGGATACGGTCTATGGTGAACATCACCCCTTTCAAACCTTAACCCAAGTTCATGAAAACCAAATCATCGGACCGGGCGTGGCGGATATGAAAGGGGGGCTCATCGTCATGCTTTATGCCCTCAAAGCTTTTGAAACCACACCCTTTGCATCGCTCATAGGGTGGGATGTGTTCCTCAACGCCGATGAAGAACTAGGATCGCCCTCCTCGGGCCCTTTATTGAATCAGCTATCCACTCAGTATGAAACTGCCCTTGTTTTTGAACCCGCAATGACGCCAGAAGGCACTATAGCAAAAAATCGCAAAGGCAGTGGTAAATTAACCTTAATCGCCACAGGAAAGGCGGCACATGCAGGTCGTTCATTTGATGAAGGCCGAAATGCCATATGCCACTTGGCAAAAGCCATCACTCATATTCAAGCGTTGAATCATACCCGACCTGGGGTAACCCTCAATGTGGGTCAAATTTCAGGTGGAGAAGCTTTGAATGTGGTTCCTGATAAAGCAGTCGTCAAACTCGATGTTCGCATCAGTGACCCAAAAGATGAGGGGTGGGTACGAAAAAAATTGTCTGAAATTCTTTTAACCCTGCAAGAAGAGGGATTTTCACTCACCCTTCATGGTGAATTTGGCCGGCCCGTGAAACACGTCAATCAAGCAACTAGAGCCTTATTTCGCCGTGTTCAATCTATCGGCAAGAGCCTTGGCTTAAACCTCCACTGGCAAGACAGTGGTGGTTGTTGTGACGGGAACAATCTCGCGCTACACGGGATCCCTGTGCTCGATACCCTTGGGGTTCGAGGAGGACGCATTCATAGTAGCGAAGAATTTATCTTATTAGACAGCCTAGTAGAACGTGCCGCATTGAGCGCCTTGCTCCTCGTTGAATTAGCAAAAGAGCGTGTCACATGATGCTCTTTCGCGCAGCAATTGAACGTGATCTCGAGTCTATTCATGAGCTGGCCTTAGCCAGTGGCGTGGGCTTGACGACCCTGCCAAAAGATAGGACCTTACTCAAAAAACGATTAACATCCTCCATCAACTCCTTTAAGAAAAAAGGTCATGCACCAAGCAACGAGTATTATTTATTTGTATTGGTATGCCCCATTCACGGGAAAGTGGTAGGTACATCCGCAATAGAGGCCTGCACAGGACATGATGCGCCCTTTTATTCATTTCAACTTTCAAAAGAAAAAGGCGTGTGCTCTGAATTGAATCTTCAGACCGAAACTGAGTTACTCACCGTCACGCGTGATAATGAAGGACGTAGCGAGTTGTGCACCTTGTTTTTAGATCCCACGTACCGAATCCATCACAATGGCCTTTTGCTCATACGTGCTCGATTCTTATTTATGTCACAGTTCAAAGAGCGTTTTAAACCCAGGATCATCGCTGAACTGAGAGGCGTTTCAGACTCGCTTGGACACTCTCCTTTTTTTGACCACGTCAGTGGGCATTTTTTACACATGCCCTTCTCAAAAGCTGACGAACTTACTTTATCCACCAAAAAAAAATTCATCCACGATTTGATGCCCAAACACCCCATCTATGTTCCATTGATAGCACCAGCAGCACAAGCAGTGATTGGCAAACCACACCCAGCAACCCTCCCAGCCATGACTATTTTGTTGAAAGAGGGGTTTTATTTCAACCAATATGTTGATATTTTTGATGCAGGCCCAACGCTTGAAGCGCCGCTGAATCATATCAAAACAGCCTCTCAGAGCCGTGTGTTAGAGTTCACGGGGACAAGAGATGAGCCTCAGGGCGACCTTTTCATCGTCGCCAATACCAAAGAAGACTTTCGGGCAACGCTTAGCAAGCTGGCGATAAACCTTCAAGACATGTCCTGCGAACTCCCTCATGAAACGGTTGACCTTTTACAACTTAAGCCCAAAGATCATATTCGTATATCTCCCTTGAGGACTCAAACATGAAGCATCACTACATTGAAGGGCAGTGGATACAAGGAAAAGGGCAGGCCTTTGACTCTATCAATCCTGCGAACGGACGGGTGATTTGGGAAGGAAGGTACGCCACAGAAGAGGAGTTAAAAAAAGCCACGCATGCCGCTCATCGTGCAGCCCCTCTTTGGGCGGCACTTAGCTTTTCTGACAGAGCTCGTATCCTACAAACATTTGCAACGCTCGTTGAATCGAAAGGCAAAGAACTGGCACAATTGATCTCAGAAGAAACAGGCAAACCCTTATGGGAAGCTGTGACTGAAGTGACCTCTGTGGTTTCCAAAATTGCGATATCCATCCAATCGTACCATGAACGCACACAAGACAAACAAGTTGCCATACCCGATGGCACAAGTCACCTCCGATATAAGCCTCATGGTGTCGTTGCAGTACTCGGTCCCTTTAATTTTCCAGCCCATTTAAGCAATGGCCACATCGTACCCGCCCTACTTGCGGGCAATACGGTGGTCTATAAGCCCAGTGAACTCACCCCAGCAGTGGCTGAATTTATCATGCAATGTTGGCACCAAAGCGGTCTACCCGCTGGCGTCATCAATTGTCTTCAGGGGGATGCAAAAACGGCCAAACTCCTTTTACAACAAGACCTTCAAGGGATCTACTTTACAGGAAGTTATCAGGCTGGGGTTCAAATCCATAAATCCTTTGCTGGCCGACCAGAGGTCATATTAGCTCTGGAAATGGGGGGTAATAATCCACTGATCATCGGTGAGGTACACCATCAAGATGCCGCTCTTTATCACACCCTTGTTTCAACCTTAATCACCACAGGCCAACGATGCACTTGTGCCCGGCGCGTTTTCATTCCTGATAGTACTCAGGGCGACACATTTCTAAATCAACT
Organism: Legionellales bacterium; assembly: GCA_026399195.1. Classification (GTDB taxonomy): domain Bacteria; phylum Pseudomonadota; class Gammaproteobacteria; order Legionellales; family Legionellaceae; genus JAPLRK01. Next base: position 8,832 of record JAPLRK010000064.1, on the reverse strand, counting down.
GATCTCAGCCTGCCAATCCCTTCGCATCGGTGCATACCTTCTGCAACCTGAGCCCTTTATGGGGCCAGTGATCAGTCATCAACAAGCTTTATTCCTTCTAGATACTCAAAAGAACTTACAACAATCGGGGGGAGAATCCTTGCTGATCATGTCTCTGATCACCAAAGACACAGGATTTCTTACCCCAGGTATCATCGATATGACCCCTGTGACTCATCCCATCGACGAGGAAATATTCGGCCCACTCATCCAAATTTATCGCTACCATCACTTTGAAGAAGCCCTCACGCAGGCTAATCAAACCCGATTTGGCTTGGCGGCCGGTTTACTGAGTGATAACCCCGCTCATTATCAACTTTTTTACCAAACCATGCGCGCAGGACTTATCCATTGGAACAGACCAACCACAGGGGCTCAAAGTAACCTACCCTTTGGAGGAATAGGTCATAGTGGAAATCATCGACCCAGTGCCTTTTTTGCTGCAGATTATTGTGCATACCCAATTGCAAGTCTCGAACAACCCCAATTAGCTCTGCCAGAACACCCCCTGCCAGGACTTCTTTCTTTGAGGATCCCTCACCATGATGCCCGTTGACGAACTCAATATCGATGGCTTGGTAGGCCCAAGCCATCATTACGCAGGGCTTGCACCGGGAAATCTCGCATCAACCTCCAATGCCCTAAGGGTATCCAATCCAGCCGCAGCCGCACAAGCCGCACACCAAGGGATTGAAAAAATGCGTCTATTACATCACCTTGGCTTAAAACAAGCTTTCATGCCACCTCACCTGCGCCCTAATTTACACCTACTCCATCGGTTGGGTTTTACAGGCACCCCTTCAGAACAAATTCAAAAGGCATATCGTGCTGATCCTCATCTGCTCAGTGCAGCCTATTCCGCATCCAGCATGTGGACCGCCAATTGTGCTACGGTGTCACCCAGTCAAGATACCAAAGACCATCGGGTTCACTTTACCCCTGCCAATTTGATCAGTCATTTCCATCGGCAGCAAGAAACAGATACTTCTATGATGTTACTAAAGCAGCTGTTTTCAGATGAGCGCTATTTTCACCATCACGCCCCACTTCCTAGCACTGTGACACTAGGCGACGAAGGAGCTGCCAATCACAGCCGTTTATGCCAAACCCACAGCACGCCGGGTGTTCATCTGTTTGTTTATGGCAAACAAGCGCTGCCCGCAGACGCCTCTCCTGGCCCCCTTCATTTCCCTGCTCGACAAACCTTAGAAGCATCCTCCGCCATTGCTCGACTTCATCAACTCAACCCCAAACATGTCGTGATGGCATGTCTTAACCCGCAAGCGATTGATCAAGGTGTTTTTCATTCTGATGTGATAGCTGTTGCCAATGAATCTGTGCTGCTGATTCACGAAGAAGCCTTGCTGCATCAAACAGCCGTCTTGAAAGAATTACAACTTAAACTCCCTTTTCCATTGAAAATCATTGAGGTAGACAAGCAACAGATCAGCATCAAGGATGCCGTGAAGAGCTATTTGTTTAATTCACAATTGGTCACGTTAAAAGACCATACGATGGCGCTCATAGCACCTATTGAATGTGAAGAACACGCTCGTATTAAGACCTTCATTGCAGATCTCATTGAAGATCCCTCCAATCCTATCTCACAAGTCCATTACCTCTCCCTCAAACAAAGCATGCGGAATGGAGGGGGTCCTGCATGTTTGCGCTTGCGCGTGCCTTTAAATGAACAGGAGTTATCTGCCATGAATCAGGGTGTACTGGTGAATGAAGCGATGCTCAATCGTCTCGACCTGTGGGTAGACAAACATTACCGCACACACTTGCGTGCAGATGACTTAAAAGATCCTGCATTGCTCAACGAATGTTTATCAGCCTTTGAATCTTTAAACACATTGCTATATGGACTTAAAATATAAATTATAGATTTTTTTATACGTGCCATCACGCTGTATGAGTGCTAACCCCTGGTTCACTCGTTCTAACAGGGCCGTATCGCTGTCTTTGCCCATCACCGCATACCCATCTCCAACAAACACGGGCTTCCCTAACATTTTAAAATAGCTGCTATTATTGATCTGCCAAAATTTCAGAGGTTCTGTATTAGCAAACACAGCATCCACTTGATCGTTGGTGAGCGCATAAAGCAAATCACTCATTGTCAGATACAAAACAATGTTGACATGATAGTCAAATATTTTCAAAACGATATACTCAAACATCGCACTACGATATATGCCCCAAACACGAATACCAATGCGCTTGTCCTTCAAATCGTTGATCGTTTGAAAAGGAGATTGCTTTTTTACAATAAATGCTGCACTGCTGGGAAAGTAAGGCATGCTGAATTGAATAGGAATGTTCAACCTCTCGTGAGTGGATATCACAGCCGACATTGCAAGATCAATTTTATGGCTGAATAATGAATCCAAAAGCTGACTTGCAATCACCGATTTGAGTTGACATTCAGCACCAATACGCTTACAAATCGTCTCAATGAGATCAATTTCAAACCCATAAAAACATCCCTCGCACCCCGCGCGAGATGAAAAAGGCGGATCATCCGAAGAAACACCAATCACCAGTTTCTCAGCAAACCCTTGCGATAAGGTAAAACACGTTACTACAATGAGAATCCATTTCATCATACAATCCATGATAAATAAAATCAGTATATCCTGTGATCACGGTGAAGCAATACATTTTTTAGTCGTTGGGATAAAGCATGCGAAAAACCATCTTGGGACACTGTATTTATGAGACATCTCAAGGCACAAAGGTTCTCCAAAATCCCCTATATCGATGGCTGACCCTAGGAAGTCCAGCGATCCAAACCTTGATCAACCGCCGACATCCAGAGCGCGCTGAAATGAAATATCTTCATCACCTCTCCTTATCGGTACGAGCAAACCCCGCTGATTGCTTATTACTTGGCTTAGGTGGCGCAGGGATTGCTCATGCGTTGAAACCCTTTCTATCTCAGTTGACATTACACGCTGTAGAAGAAAGCTCAGAGATCATAGACATTGCACAGTCTTATTTTATGTCAAACACCCTGCCCCATTTATCCATCATTCATGAAGATGCTCTAACCTACGTTCTTCAGTGTAAAAGACAGTACCAGCATGTGATGGTTGATCTTTTCGATGCACACACATTGCCAAAACAGTGTATGACGCACGAATTTTTTGAGCATTGCACAAAGATATTAAAGCCTCAAGGAATCATCGCTGTCAACTTAGCAAACCGTCATGAACAAATGCCAGTGCTTCTACAACTGCGTGAACATTTTAAGCAGAGCATCGTTTCGATGCCAGTAAAAGGGTCTGCAAACATGGTGATCATCGCCAGTAAGGACCCTTCAGTCAATGGTTTGCTAGATTTATTGCGACGAGACAATTTGAAGACATTATATTGGGATCCGTTGTGGGGATGTATCGCTGAGATCCTACATATCTAACAAATCCTTTTCTTTCTCAGATAGCACGGCCTCAACATCTACAATATAGTGATCCGTTAATTTTTGAATGATATCGTTAGCACGATGTTCATCGTCCTCAGAAATCGATTTACTTTTCACCAGTTCCTTGAGTTGATGATTGGCGTCTCGACGAACACCACGAATTGAGATCCGGGCCTGCTCCGCCTCTCCTCGAACGATGCGAACCATTTCTTTACGTCGTTGTTCCGTTAATGCAGGCATAGGAACACGAATGGCATTACCGGAAGTGGCTGGATTCAGACCAAGATCGGACGTTAAAATGGCTTTTTCAACAGCTGCCATCATGGATTTTTCCCACGGGGTGACGACTAAGGTTCGAGAATCCATACTGCTGACGCTCGCCACTTGGGATATAGGGGTCAGGTTGCCGTAGTAATCAACTTGCACATGGTCCAACAAACTGGCATTCGCCCGGCCTGTTCGTATTTTTGTCATTTCATGATGTAGCGCATCAACCGTTTTTTTCATCCTTTTTTCAGCATCCTGCTTGATATCATTGATCATAGCTTGCTCCTACAAGGGTTCCCACATGAACACCAGTGACAATTTTCTTTAAAGCTTCTGGATCTGACATATTAAACACTTGCAAAGGCATGCCTTGTTCTTCACATAAACAAATTGCAGTGGCATCCATAACAGCTAAGCCCTTAGTTAAAATGTCACGATAAGTTAAAACGTCATAACGCTCTGCATTTGGATTTTTGATGGGATCCTCTGAATAAATCCCATCGACTTTTGTCGCTTTCAGAACAATATCAGCACCCACCTCAATTGCTCGTAAACAAGCAGCCGTATCCGTGGTAAAAAAAGGATTGCCGGTACCTGCTGCAAAAATAACAACCTGTCCATTCCTCAAGTGCGTCATGGCTTTTCTACGATGATATGGATCCACCACACCCAACATAGGAATCGCAGACATGATTCGAGCTGGTAAATCGATACGCTCCAATGCATCTCGCAGCGCCAAAGCATTCATGACCGTGGCCAACATGCCCATATGATCGCCCGTTACACGGCCTAACCCCGCCTGAGACAAGACCTTTCCGCGAAATAAATTACCCCCACCGATCACCAGTCCGACTTCAACACCCATTTGGATCAATTCGGCAACTTCTTTGGCTATTTGATCAAGCACCGACGGATCAATCCCAAACTGAGATTTCCCCATCAAAGCTTCTCCACTACATTTCAGTAAAATACGCTTATATTTGAGAGGCGACTGAGGGGTATTTATCATTGCTCACGAACCTGTGCCATCACCTCTTCCACAAAATTGTCTTCCTTTTTCTCAATGCCTTCACCCACCTCAAATCGCGTGAATGCCAGAACTTCAGCCCCTTGATTTTTCAGCAGTTGACCTACTTTGAGGTTTGGATCCTTAACAAAAGGTTGGCCCAACAAACTCACTTCATCGATGAACTTACTAATTCGACCCTCAATCATTTTATTGACGATCTCTTGCGGTTTTCCACTCTCACGAGCAAGGGCTGTAAAAATATCTCGTTCATTTTCAATGGCAACAGCAACCCCAATTCGTGATCCATGCGAGTAGCATCCAACAATACCCTCTTCACACGATGTCAGTTGAACTCGTCTTACCTTCACATTTTCACCGATTTTTGCCACTAACGCTTGGCGAGCTTCTTCAACTGTTAAGTCAAAACCTTTCATCGGGAGTCCTGCTAAAATCGTAACATCATTGGTTTCAGACTGTAATGCCGTTTCGGCGACTTGATTGGCAAAGCTCAAAAAATTTCCATCTCGGGCGACAAAATCTGTTTCACTGTTGACTTCAAGCATCGAGGCACGACGGCCATCGAGCGATCGCGCGATGACTATCACACCTTCTGCAGCAACCCTATCCGCTTTTTTATCAGCTTTGGCTTGGCCGGCTTTACGCATTTCAATGATGGCTTGTTCAATATCACCTTGAGTGGCAATCAAAAATTTTTTACACTCCATCATACCAGCGCCTGTACGCCCGCGTAGCTCCATCACCATTGTGGCACTAATTGTCATGTTCATTCCTCAAAATGTTCAAGTGTTACTTTTCAGCTTTATCTGTTTTTTTGGCCTTTTCAACTTTAGGGGATACGGCTGCCGCTTGCTCAGCATTCAACGTCTTTTCCACCTTTTTGGCTTTTTCTAGTGTTTCAACTTTCTCGGTTTTTTCAACCTTCGCCACTGTCTCAAGGGTTACAAGCTCTTCCTCTTTCGGAGCCTTTTCAACCGCTTTGGTTTTCACGGTTTTTTCAATCTTTGTGGATACCTGAGGCACTTCTACCAATTCAATAAATTCACTTTCAGCCATCACACCGCCCATGGTGTTACTTTGCTTGGCATCAAGAATGGCGTCAGCCACGCTGCGAACATAAATTTCAACAGCTCTCATTGAATCGTCATTTCCTGGGATAATGTAATCGATGTTATCAGGATCGTTATTGGTATCCACAATACCAATCACCGGTATTTTGAGTCGACGGGCTTCTTCAACGGCAATATGCTCAAACCCAACGTCAACCACAAACAACGCATCAGGCAAACCACCCATATCTTCAATACCACCTAAGCTTCGATCTAATTTTTCCAATTCTCGGGTCAACATCAAGGCTTCTTTTTTGATCATCCCTAAAAATGCGCCCTCATCTTTCAATTTTTTCAATTCTTTTAATCTAAAAATGGACTGACGGACTGTTTTATAATTAGTCAGCATACCCCCTAACCAACGATGGTCAACGTAAGGCATACCACAGCGCCTGGCTTGCTCGCGAATACTGTCTTGTGCTGCTCTTTTTGTGCCTACAAATAATATTTTGGCTTTATTAGATGCTAACTTTCCAACATAATTCAAAGCATCGTTTAACAAAGGCATGGTTTTTTCAAGATTGATGATATGTATTTTATTTCGTGAACCAAAAATGTACTCTGCCATTTTAGGGTTCCAAAATCGAGTTCGATGGCCAAAGTGAGCACCGGCTTCAAGCAATTCACGCATACTGATATTCATACTATAATTCTCCAGGGTTAGGCCTCCACGTTTCCCATCCGACACCCCAATGGGACCCAGCCGAATGTGACGAAACATGTGTGTATTTAAAAACGCGATATTTATACCACAATTGCTTTCTCGCAGCAATCTCATAATAATAACACGTTTGATATTCAATTGAGCGATCTAAAGGAACGGGCTGAGGTGCTTATGGTTTACTATGTATTGATTTCTTTGCCCTTGATCTTATTTTTTATGCGTCTTCTATTAACCAATCACCTCGTGCCTTATTTCAAAAGACAATCGCTTCATCAGTCTCTTAAAACATGCGTTAATGGCGTGTGGATTCAAAACACCGAGACCTTCCTCAGTGATTTATTCAAAGGGACTCACGCTAAAATCTCTTCCAGAATTTACCGAGCTATGCATCGAATATCGAGCAAAGAGTTCATCTATGGTGAGGTCGATATTTTATCTTTTTATACCCTCCTGCAAAAAACAAGCCCAAAAAAAAATGACATTTTCTATGATTTAGGCTCTGGCGCGGGGAAGGCAGTTTTCACCGCAGCCTTTTTTTTTGAGCTTGCAAAATCTTGTGGCATTGAACTTCTTCCACCTCTTTACAAGAAAGCGTGTGCCCGATTAGAACAAGCAGAACAGCTATGTATTGGACCCCACCCCTATGCCAAAAAACCATCCACCATCCAATTCATCAATGATGACTTTCTTACCCATGATTTTTTCGATGCCGATATCATTTATATCGCAGCTACATGTTTAAGCGACCCAACCTGGCGAAACCTCACTCAGAAAATGACGGGCTTGAAACCTGGCACTCGTATCATTGTTGCCACAAAATCTATTGATCACCCACATTTTGAGACCCTTTACGAGGGAACAGACTTAATGAGTTGGGGATTGTGCCGGGTTACTATTTATATTACCCGTGGGATATCACTCACCAAGCATAGCATCTGAAGAAAAGACAATACAATTTGTCATTTAAAGCGGTTATAGGTAAACTTGCCAACGCAAAAGCCATACTGTCCCAGTGGCGCAGCTGGATAGCGCGGCCCCCTCCTAAGGGGCAGGTCGCAGGTTCAAATCCTGCCTGGGACACCAATAAAATCAATATGTTACGGGATATTAAAAAACAAATGACGCTCTAAAGAGTGCTCACAGAGTGCAAATAGAATGAGTCTATACGTTTTGCAGTGCAACACCATGATAAATATTATTCCAAATGTATGGCAACGGTAAAAGCATCTCCGCTGTTTTTAAAAAACAACTAACTCCATACAAACAATAAGGTTGTTGCTATACTTCACGCAGATGAGTTGGAGTGATTAATATGACTAACACTGTTATTCGTGGCGCTCTAATTGGTGATGCTGACGCAATCAGTCATCTTATTATTCAGACGTTGCGAGAGATAAATGCAAAAGACTATCCTCCCGCTGTCATTGAAGAAGTAATCAAGAGCTTTTCTCCCGATCAGGTAGTTATACGTATGAAGCAAAGACATGTTTTTGTTGTGATCAGAGAGGAATGCATCATAGGTACGGCCAGTCTTGAAGATAATGTAGTGCGGTCCGTTTTTATATTACCGAGTAATCAGCGCCAACATATCGGATCTATGTTAATGAGTCATTTAGAAAAAATAGCAAAAGAAAAGAATATTCACATCCTAACTGTACCTTCTTCGATTACAGCGGAAGGGTTTTACCAAAAACTTGGATATAAAGCATTACGGGATGAGTACTACGGAGAGGAGCGAACCATTATAATGGAAAAGCATCTTTAAATTCATATTAATAATCTGTGTTTTGTCTTCACTAACCGTGTTGTTATACCATAATGATTAACACATACCCATCTTGTTTTATCCCCACAAGATCTCATTTAACCATTATGGCACTTGGACTTTACCAGTTTTCCCCACAAGCTTATCCACACAAATTGTGGATAAAACTAATTTTTGCGGTGATGATCCAACCATGAATCCAGGTCATCTTTTAAGTATCGAATCGATCGACCAATTTTAATGTATTTAGGTCCCGGTGTTCGATTTGCTAATACCCCATTCACCCTATCCTGAGAAAGAAAAGAACGGCTCATGCAAATATAACTTGCTGCCTCAACCTCTTTAAACACTTTCTTATCCACAGCTGCTACCCTCCATATATTAAATTGAGTTACACACTTGAGAGTCCCGAGTTTTAGCCTTTTAGGCCAACCAAACTGCTCAAGCAGCTCTCATGAGGCCGCAGTCTCTTTCAAAATCAATTCGGTCGAATAGGAATTTCTTGAAAATTGGACTATCAGTACGATTTGCGAGAAA
>JAPLRK010000035.1 GCA_026399195.1 Legionellales bacterium | reverse complement strand
GTAAAAATTGACCATCCCTTCTTCAGCTGTTTTTCCATAAAACCTTTTCATTACCAAGCCTATATTCAATGCCATTTGATTAGATTTTGGCATTGTACCTTGTTTAGTGAAAACGGGAAGTTATTTCGCTCACGTTCCTTAAAAGAGTTAACATCTTTGAATTGCTCAATAAAACAAACAGTAAGCATTTTTTGCAGTCTCTCATCGCTTTTCTAAAAATGACAAACCATAAAGGCTTGATTTTGTTTCTAGATGAATTAGAGACCGTCTTAGCACAAAGCACCTCTATTCGAAATGCCGCTTACGAAAATGTTCGGTTGTTGATGGATAACACAGAGAGCGCTCAGTATTTACAACTTTTCTTTTCATTGATCCCAGATGTGCTCTTATCAGAAAAAGGATTTAAATCTTATGATGCCCTATGGAGTCGTGTGCGTACCGTTGGAGATTCACACGTTGTGAATTATCGCAGTACCTTAGTCGACTTACATAAAACGCCCTTAAAAAAACAAGAGCTGATAAATTTAGGGGGCTCTTTGAGAAAAATACATGAAATCTCTTATCGTTGGGATGCAGAGCTCCTTGTCTCTGATGAGCTCATTGCCACCATGTGTGAAACTCAAGAGAACATGGGCGTTTTAAGTGAGGTTCGTTTGTTTATCAAGCAGATGATTCGTTGTTTAGATATCACAGAGCAAGGGCATGTCATGGATAAGTCTCATCTACATGAGAACCTCTTGGAGAGTCAAAAAGAAGCAGAGGTTTCTAAAACACATCAACTTGAACCCGCTTGGGATGCTTAACATGGAAAGGTTCACTTTAAGACGCGCGGTTGAACAACTACGCAATGGATTGTTCGACCCTGTTGCCGTGAGTCGCTTGACAGCGGAAAAAGGAAGGCTCGAAACAGCACTTTCTAAAGGTCTCCAGGCCCTAGAAACAGGGAGTACGGCGAGTCTTTGTATTTGTGGATCGTATGGACAAGGAAAATCACACGCATTAAATTACCTAAATCAATTGGCGCTTTCAAAAGGTTATGCCACCAGTGTGGTTCAATTAGATGTCAGAGAAATTCCTTTCCATCAATTTGCTACTGTGTATCAATCGATGATAGAAAACCTTTCGTTACCAGACAGAAAGTCATTTTCGACGGTGTGGACAAATTTGGCGAATAACCAATCCTTTGAACTGATAGAGTCGATGCCTCATCGTTTTAAGATGATACTCAAGGCGATGCTTTGTAAAAACAAGCATCTCACTCAGAAGGAACGTTCGCTGAAGAAACATCAGGGCTATCAACCCAAGGAGTACGCCTATTGGCTCGAAAAAGCGTTGATGGGCCACGACATCCCCCTGGCGCGCCTCAAAAGCGCCCTTAAATATCGAGACGTCTCAGGCTATCGGGAGCAGTCCTTGATTTGCCGTGGAAATGATCCTTATTTTCAAATGGTTCAAGCCTTAGGACATCTCTTAAAAGAACTCGGATACAAAGGATTGTTGCTGTTTTTTGATGAGGCAGAATCAATTGCCCAGGGGCGATTGAGACAACGCGTGAAGAGCTATCATCTTTTGGATCGATTTTTTGAGGGCATGCCTTTTGTCTTTCCTGTCTTTGCGTTCACAGACGACTTTTTTGACAAAGTGAATCAAGAATCTTTTGATGATGAAAAAGCGCTTTTTTCAAAAAATTATGCAAAGGCCTGGCAGGATCTCACCATGCTGCGCCTTCAAGATTTTTCTGTTCAGGAATGGGAATCTTTGTTGGTGAATCTCATACAGCTTTATGCTGAAGCTTATCAAATCGATCTTTCGATGCAAGTCAAGGACGGTTTACAAACCTTGCTAAGCAAGCTTCAAGCGCAAGAAACTCGATTTAAATTAAAAGCATTGGTGAATCAACTGGATATAGAGACCCAGCAAGTGCTGTTGGATGCGTCATTTTGCCTACCCCATTAGAATGCCTTCCTAACACCTATCGCGCCTTTTTTTCCGCCTTTTCCTCCCTTACGACCGCACAAAAACAGTTGATTCAGCCCATTTTAGAGGGACGGGATATCATCCTGCAGGCAAGCACTGGATCTGGAAAAACAGAGGCGGTTCTTGCGCCGGCGACCGAAAAGCTCATCATACAAACAAACCATTCGACCATCATCTACCTTGTTCCCACCCGTGCCTTAGCGTTGGATATGAATCGAAGGATCAAACCCATCTATCAAAAACTAGGTTTGAAATCAGGCATTCGAACGGGAGATGGGAAACACCTTCGTGATGCCACACCTCACCTGCTGATCATGACCCCTGAATCATTGGACGTCCTGTTAGGCAGCCAAAATCTGGATAATAAGCATTTTCTGAAGCACGTGGCGGTGATGATCATAGATGAGGTGCATATATTCCTTGGGGATAACCGTGGGCGTCAGCTATCGTATTTGCGAGATAGACTATGCCTGCAATCCGTCGCAAAGCTACAAACCATTGCCTTATCCGCGACCATTGACAATGCCGAAGATATCACCCAATTTTTTCATCTGAGTCAGGCCCCTTTTTTTTACCAAGAATCTGTTGCAAGAACGCTTAACCCAAGCTGGGTTCATCTTGAGGATGAGGGACAAGAGCTCGGGCCGTTTTTTGACAGTTTGTATCGCGAGTCACGTTGTAAAAAATTGCTGGTGTTTGCCAATAGTCGAAAAAAATGCGAGCAAATATTTCATTCTTTGAAGCAAAACAGTCATTTTTCACCGAACGTTTTTTTACATTATTCCAATCTATCGACTCAAAAAAGAAAAGCCATCGAGAGATCCTTTAGAGAAGAAAAAATGGGTGTTTGCATTGCAACCAGCACCCTTGAGTTAGGGATTGATATAGGCGATATCGATGGCACTGTACTGATAGGGCCTCCCCCCTCTACGATGGCCTTTTTGCAAAGAATTGGGCGAGGGAACCGTCGTCAGCAACACATTCACTTCTGGGGAATTTGCTATGGACAGGATGCTGAAAGGCAGCTGATTCGCTTTTTGGCTTTTTTTGAACTTGCAAAAGAACATCAGCTGGAAAAATACCCTCCTACAGAAAATAGTAGCGTCTTATTTCAGCAAATTTTATCTTGCCTCTATGCTAAAAAGGCTGTGTCACTCAACTCACTCCATCTGCTTTTTAAAGAAAGACCGGTGGATTTATCTAGTATTTTCCATCATATGGTTGCCAACCATTGGCTCAAAGCGACGAAACAGCCTGGACTATATGAAGGCGGATGGCGCTATGTCTCGTCGTTGAAAAAAAAACAGATCTGGAGCAATTTTCCACCTACTGACGAAGAATATGATGTGATATTGGAGTGTGAAAAAATTGCAGTGTTACCCCTATCGATGGTTCGACCATTAGAAATGGGGGACGTCATTCAGTTGATTGGAAAGGTATTGAAAGTGCTTCGAATTGAAGAAAAGACGGCTGCGTGTGAGGTGTGGGTTGAAGCGTCAAGTGAGGTGCCTAACAAGGAATTGACCTGGTGGGGATTTGGAGCCCTTACTCCGTTTGAAGTGGCGCAAAAAATGGGGGCTATTCTTTCGGAAACAAGCCTCCCTCAAGGTCTTTTAAATCGAACCCGACGGCTCCTAGTATCGGCGAGAGATAAAATAGCACAGTCTTTTAAACAGCCGAACGGGATTCTATGTCATCAACTGGGAACTGGCGTCTATCGATTTGAGACTTTTTTGGGATCTGTGGCGAATGATATCCTTTGTGATCTGATCAAAGTGCAATGTTCCTCTCACATCGAGGGCCTTTCTGTTCACTTTGATGACATGGGCCTTGAATGCAACGAATGGTTATCTTTTGATTTACTGAACATTCCTCATACCATTGAGCAATTTCAAGATTGGATCTCCTGTCATTTGTCTTTGTTGCGGGGTCGTTTTTCTTGGAACAGTTGGATACATTGGTTACCTGAAGATCTTCAATGTCAAGAAATTGCCTCTCGCCTTTATGATGCAAGAGTCATCAACCACTTTCAGAGGTATCACACAGAATCCAAATGGCTGCCTTTGCCTTGCCGAAGGGATGACGACAAGGCAATGACGACAAACCAATGCCCGATAAAAGATGATCCTTGGTCACTAGAACATGAAAGAGAAGCATGGGGCATGTTGTCTTTTCCTGAGCTTTCGGACAAACATCGCCCTTTGTCTTTCTTAACTGCAACCCAGGTTCAAAGATACGTAACTCAGAAGCTTTGTTCAAGATTGGCTCGATTTCAACGATTGGATTACCACATACAAACTCATCCTCGATTCGATGGCATGAATCAGGACAACCAAGCCCGACAGCTTCAAGGGACAAGTTTCAAAAAGCGAGTCCTAGAAGCCTTGAAAAAGGGTGAGAACGTCTGCGAATATCCTTGGCAACAAGCTGTTATGACCGTTGCATCAGACAAAAAGCCTCTGTTCCTGGTCGGGGCAACACTTAAAGTTGATTTGGGAAGAGAAGAAGGTTCTCCTGACATTGCTACAGGAAATCCAGATTTGATTTATATCAAACTGGAGGGATCGCATATTTGCTTAGAGGTGTGGGATATCCAATTGTCTCACTCTATCAGCTATGCACAAAAATGGAGAATCGCATTTTATACCTACCTGCTTGATTGCCTCATAGCGCGCGAAACCTTTTTGTTTCCAGTCCAGGTGTCCAGGTTAGGGGGACTGGTCTATCCTTCTTCTCATGAGGGAAAACTATTTGATAAAGCCCCTTTTGTATTAGCCCCTTATAAAACTTGGATGCCACGCTTAATAACCCAGTGGAGAACAGATGCCTCAAGACCTTCCGCGGTGGACGATTTTAGCTTAGACTTTTCATGTACCTCTTGCCACTATTTTTCTTATTGCTATCAAGAAACGCTTTTGAAATCAAGCCCTGATAGCACTCGGATGATCATTTCAAAAAACATTGAATCGAATGATTTTCCAAAGAACACCGAGCATTGGTATTTTATTTACTATGACCATGACATCCTCCAGTGGCAATGCTGGGAAAAAGGAGAGATCCATCATGAACGCTGTCTTCTGTCCCAAGATTTTTCAAGTATAGATGCCTTTCGCCTGGAGTTTGCCTGTCAACTGCACAAAGAGTGGACCCAATCGATTGCCCTTGGAAAAAATCCGCATCTACTCGTTGATGAGCCCTCCAACGGGCACCGTTTTCAAAAAGCGTTTCAATCTAGTGTATTGAAATCACTATGGGCAAGGCACGCTGGTGTGACAGCTGTCCAAACCATCCTACAAACTCATTTTAGTTGGCCTATTCATGGTCGCATCACGGCAAGTCAAATTGCTGCATGTTTGGGGATCTCTCGTGTTCAGAATCCACCCCTCAGCTTGTATCATCGGGAGGTGTTTTCAGACACATCGTTTGATCTTTACCGACACATTTGGAACTGGTGTCTTTCTAACGTGAAAAGTACTCGCGTGATAATTCATCATAAAACCCAGGCTGATTCTTTAATTCAAGATTATCTTTCAATCCATCATCGAGAAACGGAGTGTCATCTTTCTGACATCATAGCCTTTCAGAAAAATCCATTACAAGAACGTGTTCAACAATTCCGAGCGATAGGTCCTATGCGGTTTCAGGGCCTTGCTGCAGATCCAACATGCTATCCCTTTTCTATCGATGAAACCTCAAGGGTTTCTAAATTTAGAGCCGGGGATTTTTTAAAACTATCGCCAGTGAGGGGTGAACACATTCAAGAAGGATTCTCGGTCATTCTTGACACGTATTCGCCAGAACAAGGAACGCTGACCGTACGCCCTTTATCTCGCAAAATGAGTGTCAGCAAAAATCAATCATACGCTTTGGACGAAGATGCCACGGATTGGAATTCGCCAAAAATAGCGAATGTCTTAAACTTATTACAAAATCGAAGCTTTAACCCAGATCTGATTCAACTGCTTCAAGGAGCGCTCAAAAGTCAGACATCTAGTGGTCTCGAATGGGTTGAAACATGGTATCCATCAGTAGCACCAGTCGCCAGGTTAAATCCTCTTCAAAAGAAAGCATTGACGCTGCCTTTCAGTGAAAAAATTGGATTTATTGAAGGACCCCCTGGCACTGGAAAGACCCACTTATTGGTGTGGACCCTCATGGCGCTCATGGCTCAAGCAAAATATTTCAATCGTTCGATGAAGATATTGGTCACGGCCCAATCGCATCATGCCATCGATCAAATACTTACAAAAGCTGCAAAAACACTTCCAATGGCCACGATGTCTGGTGTGGGTTTATGGAAATATGGACGATTCGATGATCCTCAAGGGTCCACCTTAGGGATTGGTCAACTCCAACAGGCGGACGCTCTGAATGATCACGCGTGCCTTATTCTTGGCGCGACAGGCTATGGAGTTTATCAACTATTGGAGGCTAAAAAATTCCCCAAACTTTTTGACTGGGTTGTTTTTGATGAAGCATCCCAACTATTATCTCCTTACGCCTGTATGAGTTTACTTTTTGGAAAAGGACAGGCCCTCTTTTATGGAGATACACAACAATTAGCGCCTATTTTAAAAGGAGACTATGAAACCACCTCCTTTACTCCTGTGTCGGTATTACAAGAATTAAAATCTCGATATGGCGCTCAAAATCGTGTGCGCTTGAATGAAACCTATCGGATGAACAGTGACATTTGTCAATTTGCCAGTGAGCAATGGTACGATGGCGAGCTACAAACGGCTGTGGATAGAAAAGATGGGCTCTTAAAGCTTACCAATTATCCCTTATATCAAGATCTCTTAGATGATTGTCTAGATCCATCGAAGTCAATGGTCGTCGTTCAGTTGAAACATTTAGGCGCAGTTCAGTCCTCAGAAGAAGAAGCGATTTGGATAGCAAACGCTGTGAAGCGCCTGATGAGTGATTACGCCCTATCTTCTGAACAAATCGGCATCATTTCCCCCCACCGATTG
>JAPLRK010000068.1:5793-37694 GCA_026399195.1 Legionellales bacterium | reverse complement strand
GTAATGCGAGACTATTCATTCCAACGTTATATTACATTTTCTTTTGAGTGTCCCGTGTTATTTTTATTATTTTAGATTTTAGTGAAAAGTCACGAAATTGTTGGTGGTTGTCAATAACGGGGTTGACCGAATACTTACTTTCTGATTTTTGTAACCTATTGATTCTATTGGTGGCTATGGGTGGACTCGAACCACCGACCTCAGCATTATGAGTGCCGCGCTCTAACCGGCTGAGCTACATAGCCTTGTGAGGTCGTGATTCTGTCTTTTTCATGGGGAGATGTCAAGTCTATTTCCCTAGATGATTAAGATATAAAGTGCGCCAGCCCCTCTCAATACTTGAACGAGTAGCTCTTGCTTTTTATTCAGTGCAATGGCTTGTAATTCTTGGGTTGTCGTTGTTGGATGTTTATTCGCGGAGATGATCACGTCTCCGGGACGGATCCCTGCTCGCCATCCTGCGCTGTTTTCTGAGGCACCCACGACTTGTATCCCAACAACATGCCCATGAATTGGCGTATCCTGTTCAATACTTCGGAGCGCTAGTCCATATAAGAAGGGGTTCGCTGATTGTAGTTTTTGTTCGTTCTTTTTGATGTCAGTGACGACCGCATTCAGGGATTTCTCAACGCCATTTCGACTGATTTTGATATTGGCCTCACTGTCTACCCGCAGCAGACTGATGGTGGTTTTGACTTGGGTTGCTTGTGTGATTTTTGTATCATTGATTTGCGTAATGATATCACCTGCCTTTAATCCTGCAATTTCAGCGGGTGAGCCTTCATTCACCTGCGCAATCAGTGCGCCTTGAAAGTTCTCAGGATAACCCATGGCTTGAGAAAGCTCGGGTGTTAAGGGTTGCACGAAGATCCCCATCAGACCACGGTGCACCGAGCCGTATTTGATGATTTGCTGCGCGACGTCTCTGGCCATATTGATGGGGATGGCAAAACCAATGCCAACACTGCCACCATAAAGTGAAATGATGGCGGTGTTGATGCCAATGAGTTGCCCTTTCACATTGACAAGTGCACCACCAGAATTGCCGGGGTTAATGGCCGCATCCGTCTGGATGAAATTCTCTATCCCCTCAATATTGAGATCACTTCTTTTCATGGCACTGATAATGCCAAACGTCGCAGATTGACTGTTTCCAAAACTATTGAGGCCAAATGGATTTCCAATGGCAACTACAAAATCACCCACCTCAATTTTGTCTGAATCGCCCATCGCTAAACTTTTTAAGTTTTTAGCGTCAATTTTAAGGACGGCGATGTCCGTTTCACTGTCACCGCCTACAATTTTAGCTTTTAATCGTCTTCCGTCGTTTAATGTCACAGTGACTAAGGTAGCATTACGTACCACATGATCATTGGTAATGATGATGCCTGCCTTTGGATCAATGATCACGCCTGAGCCAATGCTTTGAAATTTCTTAGGCGGCTGAGGTGCTACTTGAGGTTTTTCTTGAGTGTCTTCGTCGTCTTGCGGTGGGATGGTGCCTGGATTGATGCCTTGAACTGCTACATTGACGATAGCCGGCATGGTGGTTTTAAGGACCGGGGCTAAGGTGGGTAGAAGGGAGGTATCCATTGTGGCAAAAGCCAAAGACTGAGCCATGAGAAGAAGGGTACCCAGGAGCTGTCGATGTGGGATATTCATATGATGTTTAGTCCTTAAACCAAATGAGAGTGGCCATTCTACCGGTTTGTGCCTCACGACGATAGGAATAGAATTGGTGTTTGAGCTCATAAGAGCAGGCTCCAGATTGATAAACTTCAGAAACGCCTTCACCCTTGAGGATGAGCTCAGCCATTTTGGGTAAGTTTGCATGAATGCTTGAACCTTGTTTGGTAAAGGTATTTTGGGTGGTTGGATAGCGCTTAGTAAATGTGTTAAATAACTCATCGCCCACCTCATAACAAGCTTGACAAATGCTAGGACCAATCCACGCCATAAGGGTGTTAGGATGGCTTTGCATTTTTGCAAGCGTGTTTTCAACGATACCATAGGCAAGCCCTCGCCATCCAGCGTGCACCGCGGCAATTTCAGTTCCTTCTTTATCACACAGCACAATAGGAAGACAATCAGCCGTCAGAATAGCCAGGGGATTTTCTTTGCAACGAGTGATGGCCGCATCAGCATGACGGGTGTCTTCGTTTTCTACCACGACACAGGTGGTGCTGTGCGTTTGGTCGAGCCATATGGGCTCTTTAGGAAGAAGAAGCGCCTTTTTTAATGATAGTCGATTAGCTAAGACGCGTGCTTCATGATCACCTACATGTTGTGCTAGATTGTTTTGGTCATATGGGGGCAAACTGTGGCCTATCCCACGGGCAGTTGTCAGCGCACAAACATGAGGAGGAGCTGGCCAATTCGCTCGCAAAGGGGTTACATCATCCAACATGGGTCACCGATTGTCGTATTTTTTGTAATAGGATATTAAAATCATCCGGCAAGGGGGCAGTGATTGTCAACTCCTTATTTGAAAAAGGATGGGGTAAGGATAGGCTGCAGGCATGTAGGGCTTGTCTTTTAAATTGCATCAAGGTTTGCCTAAGATCATCGTTTAAGTTTGCAGGAAGCCTTGCTCGACCGCCATAAAGGGGATCACCTACGATCGGATGATTTAAATGCGCCATATGCACTCGAATTTGATGTGTGCGCCCGGTCATTAGCCGAACGTCTAGTAACGTCACAAAATGGTGGTGTTCTTTCACAGCATAGTGTGTGATGGCCTGTTTCCCCTCAGAAGTGACGGCCATCTTAAGGCGGTTTCTTGGGTGTCTGCCATAGGAAGTGTCAATGACGCCACCAGCAATGATGTGCCCATAGACCAAGGCCAGATAGCTTCTCTGAATGGTTCGAGCTTGCATCTGTTGTATGAGTGTTGTGTAGGCCGGAAAGGTTTTGGCAATCATCAACAAACCTGAAGTATCTTTGTCTAGACGATGAATGATGCCAGCACGCGGTAGTTGCGAGAGGGATGCATCATAATGCAACAAGGCATTGACCAAGGTATGTTCAGCATTCTGGGCGCCGGGATGTACGACCAAACCTTGAGGTTTGTTGATGACGAGAACATGCTCGTCTTCAAACATCACCTCTAAAGGGATGTCTTCGGGCTGGCTATTTGTATCCAACGAGGTCAAATCGACATCCAGTGTCACACGTTCTCCGCCCCTTACTTTATCTTTAGGTTTATAGATCTGTTGGTCAAGCGTGATGGCACCTTCTTTGAGCCAATGACTGAGCTGTGATCTTGAAAAATCAGGGAATAATTGCGCAAGAACGACATCAACACGAAGACCATAGTGTTGATGTTGGACGAGGGCTTCTTTGATCAGGTGAGGCGCCATTTTAAGCAGACTCAACCAGTAGTCGACCTCGAAGTGAATTGGGCTGGGCCTCTGTGATACAAACCTTAACAAACTGGCCTATCAAAGAGTCATCCCCGTCAAAATTAACCACGCGTTGACATTCCGTCCGTCCAGCCAGTTGTTGCGTATTCTTTTTGGAGTGTCCTGTGACCAAAAGACGTTGGGTCGTATGAATCAGAGCCTGACTGTATTGAGACGATTGCAAAAGGAGACGGTCTTGTAATATTTTTAAACGCTGCTTTTTGACTTCCATCGGGGTTTCATCGGGGAAGTTTGCTGCGGGTGTTCCAGGTCTTGCACTATAAATAAAGGAGAATGACGTATCAAAACCCATCTCATGCACCAGGTTCATGGTGTCTTGAAAATCTTTTTCTGTTTCACCAGGAAACCCAACAATGATATCGGTCGACAAGCGAATGTCAGGACGCACTTTCAATAATTTCCGAATTTTTGATTTGTATTCGATTGCCGTGTATCCGCGCTTCATTGAGGCAAGAATACGGTCGGAACCACTTTGTACCGGAAGGTGTAAGTGATTGGCAAGTTTCGGGATCTCTTGGTAGGCATTGATCAAATTGTCATTGAATGCCAAAGGATGCGAGGTGGTAAAACGAATTCGACCTAATCCATCAATGGCTGCTAGGTAATGAATGAGCAAGGCCAAATCGGCAGTTCCGCCTTCATGCATCCGCCCTTGATAGTCATTCACATTTTGGCCGAGCAAATTGATTTCTCTTACCCCAAGCTCTGCCAATTGAGAACACTCCGTTAAGACGTCATCAAAGGGGCGACTGATTTCTTCGCCACGGGTATAAGGAACAACGCAATAGCTGCAATATTTGCTGCATCCTTCCATGATGGAGACAAAGGCAACGGGGCCTTCAGCCCGAGGGGCTGGTAGATGGTCAAATTTTTCAATTTCAGGAAAACGGATATCCACGACAGGTTTTCGCGTTTCTATGCGCTCATTGAGCATGCTGGGCAAGCGATGTAAGGTTTGAGGCCCAAAAATTAAGTCCACATAGGGTGCTCGTTTCAGAATGTCGCCACCTTCTTGACTGGCCACACACCCTCCCACACCGATGATCACGTGAGGATTTTTTTTCTTATATTCTCGCCATTGGCCTAATTGTGAAAACACTTTTTCTTGGGCTTTTTCGCGAATGGAGCAGGTATTCAGTAAAATAAGATCAGCATCTTCAAGATTTTCTGTGGTTTGAAAGCCATGAGACTCAAGTAAGACCGCAGCCATTTTGGATGAGTCATACTCATTCATTTGACAGCCATTTGTTTTGATGTAAAGTTTTTTCACAGGCTCGCGATCCTTAGTTTTGTACGTTTTTGCAATACGTTTCACGTAAAAAAGGTAAACTTATCAGGGCGATGAGCATGCCAATGGGTAATATGGATAATCCAATATAATAGGCTTCTAATGGGTAAACTCGAACTTTGTCGATGATTTCTCCCTGCCAGAATTTGTCTAAAATATACCCAATTAACGGTTGTCCGACGGCAATACCCAACATGTTCATCATGTTCATAAAGCTTAAGCCTGTCGCAACATAGCGCCGGCTGCAGAGCTCTTTGGCCACAGAGAAAGCCGGCAAAAATCCAGACGAAAAGATACCGAAAGCAAAGAGGAAGAATTCCATCACCCAATTGGAGTGAATAGGGACATAAATGAAGATGGTGCAGCATAGCAAAGCGCCGACTGATCCGAAGTATAAGGGGGGTTTGCGTCGTCCAATCCGATTGGAGTAGATCCCCCACAATGGGCTAGCAATGGCCCAACCGATGAACACCAAAGAAATGTAATTGGCCGCGGTGGCTTTTGCTAAGTGCATTTTAAACATGAGGAATGGGACGCCCCATAAACCGCAGAAAATGGGGGTTGCCATATACATGAGGCAGCCGTAAAAAGCGACCAACCATAATTGTTTGTTTTTCACAAGGGTGATTAAGCTTCTTAACAGGGGTTCTTCATCATGGTCCATGTGGGATGACGTGGTGTGTGAGGTAGAAGGGACATCTCTGGCGACGGCATAAATAAGCACGGTTATCACAAGCCCTATACTGCCCATGATCACCATGCTATGACGCCAGCCGAAATGATCCACCAGTAAGGCAAGCGGCGCTTCGCCACCAATGGCACCTAACATCCCAAGCGTGACCATCATGCCGGTGAGTAATGCAAAGCGTTCGGGGGGGAACCAGCTGGAGGCAAGTTTCATGGCGCCAATGGCAGCGAAGGCTGAGCCGAATCCTATCATTAAGCGCGCAATACAGGCCATATAAAAACTGTCGGTTAGGCCAAAAGCGATGGTGCTGATGGCACAAATCGTTGTAGCAATGGTTAACAGTCGTCTAGGTCCAAAGTAATCAAGCATCACCCCACCTGGCAATTGCATGGCAGAATATGAGTAAAAAATGATGCCTGATAAAATACCTAACTTTTCGCTGGTGATAGAAAAGTCGCGCATTAATTCAGAGCTCATCACGCTAGGGGAAACCTGAAGGAGGCATTCATAAAAATAGAAAAGGCAAGCCAATCCCCAAACGACCCAGGGCATAATGGTTTGAGCAGGCATTGTTTGTTGGGATGGTGACATAGGGTTTCTGGGCGTCATTATGTTGTTGTACTCCGAAAGAGTTCTGCAAAATTTAAAATCTTAGCATCTTGCGTACTAATTGTCTATTATGGCCGCGCACAGGATAGTCAAATATCTCTCATAAATGGTGATAAGTTAGGTTTCTCCGATAAGCGGTATTGATAAACGGCATAAAAGGCGATGATGTTTTTTAAATAGTTTCTGGTTTCGGGCCAAGGTAAGGTTTCTATCCAGATGTCTATGTCTTTTGGGGGGGTGTTTTTTAACCAGTTTGCCACTTGCTTAGGTCCTGCATTATAGGCTGCTGCCATCAGCAGGGGGTGATGGTGGTAGTGCTTTGATAAGCCTTTTAAATAAGCGGCGCCTAATTCGATGTTGTTTTGGGCAGAAAAGAGCTGTTGATGTGAAGCATAATGGATTCTATTTTGTTTTGAGACCACATGGGCCGTGGCTGGCATCAGTTGCATCAGTCCTTTTGCCCCTGCCGAGGAGGTTGCATCTTCTCGAAAAGCGCTTTCTTGGCGAATGATAGCGTATATGAGGGCTTGCGGGACTTGATAGATTTTGGAGAAGGTTAAAATGAGGCGTTGATAGGCCAATGGAAATCTGAGGGAAAGCTGATTGTTGAGTTCATCGGTATTACTGAAGGATATGGATTTGCCATACCATTTTAACTCAGTGGCCACCCATTGTGCCAACGCGATTTTTTCATCTTTTGGTAGCTCACTTGAAAAGTCATTTAGGAGTCTTGAGGCTTGCCCTGTTTGATTGGAGCGATACAGGGCTTTGATCTGTTCAATAAGCGGCAGGTATGCTGATAAAAGGCGGGGATTTTGAAGCGTTTCTTCACTTTCAGAGCTGAGGGTTTTGTTTAGTCTGCGACTGGCGAGAAAACCATAATAGTTTCGGGTACTGGCGATGCTTTGATAGATGGTGGTTGCCGCGGTGTGTTTCCCTTGCTCATCTAGTGATCGAGCTAACCAATAATGCCAACAAGGATTTTCTTGGTCGTGTAACTTTTGGATGAGCTGCTCGACTTTCGCCCATTGTCTTTGGTTTAATGCGTAACGAATTTCCCACTCCAGTAAGCTGTCGGTATAGAATGCGGGATTCACTTTTTGAAACCAAAGGGTTGCGTCTGGTTGATTACGCATGGCTTTATAGAGGGCTATCTGCACCAAGAAACGTTGTTTTTGGGTGTTATCGAGAAACTGTTTGGTTTTCGTCTCCTGGAACAGTTGAATAGCTTCGTTGATATGGGAGGCGATCATTCTTTTTAGGCCATATAAATAGAACTCTTGATGTCGTGTTGTGGGGGTAAGGGCTGTGATCTGAGAAGGGTTCTTGTGGATTAAGAGGAGTGTGGAAACCTCATCAAAGCGAGGAGGGGAATACTGTTTTAATAAGTTTGTAGCAAGGGGTAGAAGGTGTTGGTCTAGCGCTAAAATCAATCGTTTGGTGAGGAGGGCCTCATCAATTATTCCCTCATTCATAAGGCGTGAAAAGAGCCTGCTGCATGGTGTTGGATCGGGACTTGTTGTCAGCCAGAGTTGATTTAGGGAGGGTATGATCTCTTGGCGGAGTCCCTGTTCTAAAAGAGCCATTTGAGCATAGCATTGTAGGCTTCTATCCTCTGATGGTTGGTAGTATTTGGTGTAGGTCGTCCAATCTTTGGTTCTCGCCACTTCATAGAGCCAACGCTCTCGTAGTTTTTGAGAAAGAGGGCTGGTTTGGGAGACGAAGGTTAGAAATGCAGGGTTTGGCTTGATGGGAAGATGTTGACTCCAATCGAGATAGGTCTTGAATTTGAGGAGATAGCTGGGTCCTGAATCGGCATAAAGGAGGGGGATTTGGAGAAGACATACTATGCACAGGGTGACTTTGGTTCGGCTCATCATTTATTGGCCGCAAGCTCGAAGTTTCGAGATGGTGTGAGCGTAATTTTTGGATTTGAAAATGGCGGAGCCCGCTACAAATTGAGTCGCACCGGCCTGGGCTAAAATGGATATGTTGTCAGGTGTGACGCCGCCATCAACACACAGCGGCAAATGGGGGTATTCATGATGGGTTGATTTTATTTTTTCGATGACGGTCTTGATGAGAGTTTGTCCTCCAAACCCTGGATTGACGGTCATGATGAGGACGAAATCAAGTCTGTCAGCACACCATTTGAGGCAGTCGATGGGGGTTGCTGGATTCAAAGCCAGTCCGGCTTGTACGCCTAGTTCTTGGATGAGTTGCAGGCTTCGGTCTAGATGTAGGGTTGCGTCTGGGTGAATACTCAAACGGGTAGCACCCGCGGCTGCAAAGGATCGAATCAAGGGATCTACCGGCGATACCATCAAATGAACGTCAATCGGAAGTTTTGCAAAGCGTTTATGAATGGCTTCACAAATGAGCGGTCCGAAGGTGAGATTAGGCACATAATGATGGTCCATCACATCCAGATGTATCATGTCAGCTCCGGCCTGCATGACGGCTTCAATTTCTTCACCAATGCGGGTCAAGTCGGCAGCGAGCAGGGAGGGGAGGATTTGAAAATTCATGGGTCTCCTAACTGTGGTCAAACGATCCAATAATCGTTAGATTGATGGAACTCAGTTGTGCACGGGAACCAAAGGGGTCGACAACAGCACTTGTCGTAAAATAGCGATAATCCAATCCAGCCCTGGTGTAATCGTCGAGGAAATAGCCAATACCTATGATCCCTTGAAGGGCAGGAGTTCGGGTGGTTTCTGACAGATCGGCGCCTGCTAGGTAAGTTTGTTTATAGTAAAATTTTGAAAAGTTGTTCATTGCTGCATAACCGAGACCAACGCCCAGATAAGGGGAGAAAGAGGACTCACCTTCACTGTAGAAATCATAGAACCCATTGGCCATCAAGGCCACGGTATTTGTCTGTCCTAACATGGATAAGCCAGGATTTAATGCATTTGTGCTTTTAGAGTGCAGGGCTACCCCATCGATCGTTAATGAATGCCAAGGGTTATAATTATAAAAAAGTTCCGCTTCAGCGCGCCAATGTTTGATTCGATAGCCAAATTGACCTCCAATGTCACCCATGACCGAACGGACTAATGTCGCAGGAAGTGGCGCCAAGGTCAGTGGGTCAATAATATTGAAGTCCACGGTTGGGGTATAACTGGCGCCCAGCATGAGCCCGCCGTAGAAGCAGGATACGGGATTGACGGCATGGATAGTCCCTGAGCAGAGCACTAGAGACATGAGGGTTAATCGTGTGATGAAGCTGGGAGTCGTTGATTTTTTCATGTGCGTCCTTACTTGTAGTTATTTCCATTAAAACGATAAGTCACTCCAAGGTTTAGCGATTGGGCAGAAAACCTATCTCCAAATTGATTGGCGTTGGTTGTTGCAAGGTATCGATAGCCTAGGTTGAGGGCATAGGTTTCTGAAAAATTGTAAATGATGCCTGCCATGCCCTGATAGGTGAAGATTGTGTTAGAGCCTGAGTAATGGAGTTGGGCAATGGGCGCCGAACTATTGAGGTTCACATTCAACCATCCATATCCGATGCCAATGCCCAAATAAGGTTGAAGGCAATTCAAGAGGTTTGTAAAATCATAATACACATTTGCCATGCCAAAGAAGGCATTATTGTAGCCTGTGACATATTGTTGAGGAATGTCATTCACACTGAACTTCCTCAAATTCGCATTCAAATAAGTCAGTTCGCCTTCATATCGCATGGGGGTGCTTTTATAACCAATGTTCCAACCGACATCATAACCTGAGTCATAACCGGCTTGAGACCAGTGATAACGGTTCGGAGTGATATTGATGTTGTTGGGAATATAGGTGTAGCCTGCATATAAACTAGAATACCAACCATCGATGGGTGTTGCCGCGTGAACAGTATAAGTACTGAGAATGGTCAGGAAAAAACACATACGTTTCATAGCATCCCTTGATCATGAAAAAGTTCCTCCATGTTAACGATTTGGTTTGATTTTGCAAGTCCTTAAAAACCTGAAGTGAGGGGATATCGCCAATCTTTACCAAAGGCACAGGGGGTGATTTTAGGTCCGGGAGGGGCTTGGCGGCGTTTGTATTCGTTGCGTTTGATGAGGCGAATGATGTTCAAAACGAGATCTTGGTCGAACCCATGGGAGATGAGGGTTTCTGCTGTGACATTATTTTCCATATAGTCCTTGAGAATTTTATCAAGAATGGGGTAATCAGGTAAAGTATCTTGATCGGTTTGATTCATGGCAAGTTCTGCAGAAGGGGGTCTCGTCAGAACGCGCTCAGGGATGGCAGGTGATAGACTGTTACGATAGACAGAGAGTTCATAGACTCTTGTTTTTAAAACATCTTTAAGGACCGCAAAGCCACCGGCCATATCTCCATAAAGCGTACAATATCCCACAGCCGTTTCACTTTTATTGCTGGTTGACAGCACCATATGGCCATTTTTATTGGAGAGCGCCATCAATAGGAGACCCCGAATCCGTGCTTGGATGTTTTCTTCAGTCACATCAGGTGGCCGGTTGTTGAAGGCAGGTATTAAGGTTGACAATAGGGTTTGATAGGCCGGTTCAATCGGCAAGGTCAAGTGTTGAACATTCAGTATTTTTGCTTGTGAGAGCGCATCTTCTGTGCTCATCGTCGATGTGAAGCGTGAAGGCATGAGGACAGCTTGTACGCGATGAGCCCCCAACGCATCCACCGCTATGCATAACGTTAAGGCAGAATCAATGCCGCCTGATAAGCCTAAAATCACCCCTGGGAAGCCATTTTTTTCAACATAGTCCTTGAGACCACATATCAATGCTTGATAGAGGAGGGCGTTTTGGGTGAGCAAGGGTGCTATGGTGCCTTGTAATTGGTGGTCACGCCAGGTGATGGTTTGTAGATGTTCAGTGCAACTCATCTTGTCCGCCGACTTGAGTCACGTAGACTATGTTTGATCCGAGACGGGTATGTTTTTTTAACACAGACTCGCGCAGCGCGTATTTGTGATCATCAAAGGGGGAGGCATTGATGCAGAAAATCAGCTCAACTTGCTTGTCTACCAGGTCTTCAATAGGTCCTGGATGCCAAATGTCTTCGCAAATACAAAGGCCGAATCGACGGTTTTTAAGCATAAATGTGCAAGGCGTGGCGGGTCCTTTGCTAAAATATCGTTGTTCGTCAAACACATCATAATTGGGCAGATGTTGTTTGTAGTATCGAGCAACACGGGCGCCATTGGCAAACAGACTTGCAGCATTGTAGCAAAGCCCACCTTCTCTGCTGGGGTGTCCGACGATGATGTGGCAATTTTTTGTGCTATCCCTTATCATGTGAAGAGCATTCTCCACTTGTTGAAAAAAGTCATCGCGAAACAGCAAATCTTCCGGTGGATAGCCGGTAAGTGCTAATTCTGGAAAAATGATGACATCATGAGTGTGTTGATGGGCTTGAATGATATCCATGATTTTTGTCATATTGTTGAATATATCGCCTACCTTGGGGTTGATTTGGGCCATCAAGAACGATATGGGTTGAGACATGGTTTGGTCTTCTGGACAGGGATGCGTTCCATGATTTTATCGGGTCTGTTAACAATTCGCTAGTGAGGTTTCTGATGAGCACTTTTTCTGACACACTTTTTTTGAGGGAGTCGTGCGCAAAGCTTATCAGTTAGCACGATCTGCCCCCTCTCCCGCGACGTGCAGTCTACTTAGTTCATCCCGATTATAGCGTGGTAGTGCCTGGAATGATAAAAATAGCCCATCAAATGCCGGGAGTGGAGATTAATTGGTTCTAGCGGGAATCTCTGCTCGGACTTAGCGATTACAGACAAACTTGCAGCAAGTGTGTTAAAATCACAACTGCTTTTGGCGCCTAAGGATATTCAACAACAAATATCAGATAACCATCCGATGGATTATTGCTGCAGGAGGACAACATTTCGTGGTTGGATCACAGGCCAGAATTTTATATGCGGATGCCGAGGGGCGAATCAATATTGCCAAAGCTTTTAATGACGCCATCACATCAGGACTTTTGTCAGGCCCTGTTGTTTTGGGATGTGTTCCATGGGATTGCTCGGAGAAGTTGGGCTGGACATTCAGGTGCCATGACTTCTATTCAACGAGCAATGGCTCTGGAACCTTCGTTAAAGGTTACCTTATCTCATCAGATCTCTCCTTCTCTCTTAGAAGATCTTTTTTAGGGCGTTCGTCATGTTGAAAGCTGTGCTGTTAAAGATGACTGATGTTTTTCCCAAAACGACATTAGCAATGGGCAAGGACTACCAAAAAAAAGGGCGAGTGCTTACGGTTCGATTAAGTGATGGCTTGTTGAAGGGGCGTGTCAAGGGCGGTTTGAGCCAATTGTATGATGTTCATATGGATTTAAAAAAGTGGCCAGAACAGGCTTCACGGTGTGGCTGTACGCAGAAGATCCACTGCAAGCATGCAGTAGCCTGTTTGTATGAGCTCTTTTTTAAGATTCATATGCCAGCCACAGAAGATTCGCGTGAACCAGAAGGCTTTCAGGGATCCATGCCCGTTCGTGAAGAGGTTATTCATGCGGATTCTTTGGTGTGGTATTCAGAAGTACAAGAAAGTACCAATGATTTTTTTTCATATCAATTAGGGGTTCTGATTGATGATAAACCTGTGAGTCTTCTGCCTTTGGCTATTGATTGGTTGACAAGATGTCATGCCGACGGATTGGAACAGCTCCCTGATGACAAGATCATCAAATTGCCGCTACTCTCCGGAAAAACATTACAAATCACCTTAGGTCGAATCAAGCCCTTGTTGCGCTTGTTACTCCATTTTGTGCGTCGTGAAAAATCGAGCCCAGCGAATCTTGAAATAAATCGTTATCAATGGGTGTTGCTCCAAGAAGCAGAGCTGGCTATTGCGGCGACTAAGACGCGTTTTTATGCAGCGGAAAAATTACAAGCGCAATTACAACAATTAACGTGCCATGCCATGCTCCCCGTGGTTCCGATACCCAAGGGTTTACAAGCCGTGTTACGAGAATACCAACATCTGGGTTTGAATTGGTTACAATATTTACGGGCCACGAAATTTTCAGGTGTTCTCGCAGATGATATGGGTTTGGGGAAAACCGTTCAAACCTTAGCTCATCTTTTGTATGAAAAAGAGCAGGGACGTTTGACGCGAGCCAGTTTGATTGTAGCGCCTACGAGTTTGGTGTGGAATTGGTATGATGAGGCCATTCGTTTCACCCCTGATTTACGTGTTTTGGTGTTTCATGGAACCGAAAGACATCAGGATCAGTTTGACGATTATGATTTGGTGATTTCAACTTATGGCTTGATTTTAAGAGACAAACCCAGATTTCTAGACTATCCCTTCTACTATCTCATTCTTGATGAAGCGCAATTGATCAAAAATGCAAGAACCAAAACCACACAAATCATTCAGCAACTCCAAGGGCGTCATCGACTCTGTTTGACCGGCACACCGATTGAAAATCATTTGGGGGAACTTTGGTCTTTGTTCCACTTTTTAATGCCTGGGTTATTGGGTCAAGCCAAACAGTTTCGTCAATTTTTCAGGACACCCATTGAAAAAGAAGCTGATGTTGAAAAACGAGATTTGTTGGTCAGGCGAATCAGTCCGTTTATGTTGCGTAGGACCAAAAATCAAGTCGCTCGGGAGTTGCCTGATAAGACGGAGATGACCCTGATGCTTGAATTGACAGGAGCGCAACGAGATCTTTACGAAATCATCCGTCTGAGTATGGAGAAAAAGGTTCGAGAAGCGATAGGGAAACAAGGTTTAGGACAAAGCCATATCATTTTTTTAGATGCCTTGCTGAAGTTGAGGCAGGTGTGTTGTGATCCGAAGTTACTTTCAATTCCTGAAGCAAAGACTGCGCATGGCACATCGGTCAAATTAGACAGTTTGATGGCTTTATTGGGCAACTTGATGGAGGAAGGGCGTCATGTGTTGGTGTTTTCCCAATTCACCTCCATGCTAAAATTGATTGAAGAGCAATTGATTTCGAGACATTATGACTATTTGAAGTTGACAGGTCAAACCCAAAAAAGACAAGAGATTGTGAATCAGTTCCAGTCAGGGAAGGCGCCTATTTTTTTGATCAGTTTGAAGGCTGGGGGGACTGGATTAAATTTAACGAAGGCCGACACTGTGATCCATTTTGATCCTTGGTGGAATCCCGCAGTTGAAGACCAAGCGACCGACAGAAGTCATCGCATAGGCCAGGAAAACCCCGTGTTTGTTTATAAATTATTAACTTCAGGCACGGTCGAGGAAGTCATTTTAAAGATGCAAATAAAAAAAAGAGAGTTGTTCGACGGCGTATTATCAAATCACCCCACCAACAACATGTCCCTCACGTCAGAAGATATTGCGCAATTTTTTGCGCCATTGCCTTAGGTCTGCGGTTTGGGTTTCAAAGGATTCAAGTGCGCCTCATTCAAATCCTTAAAATATCCTCACCAAAGCCGTTCAACCCCATAATTATCAAATATGCTATCACAGCTCAATAGAGCAATTTTTTCTTCTATAGCTTGTGAGATCAGCAGTCTGTCAAAAGGATCTCGATGATGAAAAGGCAGGGATGAAACCCTGATGACATGTCGAAAGTCTATGCTCAACAAATGAATCGAGTTTTCTTGGAGCAGATCCAAGATATAAGATTCGATGGGTGTATGAAAGATGAGTTTTCCAAGGCTACACTTAATAGCTATTTCCCAAATCGAAGCAACGCTTAAGTACAACTCATTTTGAGGGTCTAAGAATACCTCCGTTGCGAGCACACTCAACTGAGGTGCGCCAGTTGCGGTCCATAAAAAAGCATGTGTATCTAACAAAACACGCATTATTGAAAATCGCCAAAATCTTCTAATGGTTCATCAAAGTTTGCGGATATTGTTATTAGTCCTTTCGCAATACCAATCTTACGCTGATGTGTGGGAGATAAAATGGCGACCAATTTGACCATGGGTTTATTATCCCGTGCAAGAATCACTTCTTCACCCAAAATTGATTTTTGAATCAACTCAGATAAATGTGCCTTTGCGAAATGAATGTTAAATTGTGCCATAGGATATCCATTTATATAAACCATGTATAGTCATACTATATGACTATAGTTGAATTTACAAGCAGGAGGTCCTTCGCGCAAAAAGACGCGCACAGTATAACTATAATTCCTCGTGCAACACTCCGGATTTGCACTCTGGACAAAAAGACATGAAAAGGGCCTTATGCCTTGTTGTTCAAGATTATCATTGCCCCGTTCTCGGTGCGCCTGAGGGTTTCTCTGGGGGTGGCGCTTTTGGTAGAGCCGCTTTCATTGCAGCTCCCCTCTCAGAACTTCCGCCACCAGAACCCCCTCTACTCGGTTCAGGGAGTTTAGTCGCAGCAACTTCAGGTCCTCTTGCGGCGGGTCTTGCGTCCTTTGCCAACCGTGGTCTTGCTATATGAGCCATCAATTGCTCTCTCAAAGGATTCAGGCGCGCCTCATTCAAATCCTTAAAATATCTTTGAGCCAATGCCGGTTCTCGACTGATGGCCCAGGCAAGAGGCAAACGCTCCATGATGAAAGCTTCGTACAGCGCTTTTGTTTGTCCTGTTGGATCTCGTTCCAGATCAAGTTCTCGACGAAAACGTTCGCGTAATACATCACAAAATTCACCAAGCGTCCTACATGCCGTTCCTGCGACAATGTCCGGATGATGAATCATGCTATATAGAGCTCTGTTGAATCCAATAGATGCGCGTTCTCTCTTTGCATGCGCTTCGTCGATACTGAAGATATCTGCAAATGGGGTTTCTAATTTTAGCCCTCTTAATGAACCTGCTCCCGCATTCTTTTGAATCAACTCGTTCAATTTAGAAAGGAATTCAACATATCGTGCACGGCCTTTGGGTGTGCGTAAAGCCCGACCACCGGCTTGATTTTTTTCATCATACGAAAGGGTATCTTTTAATAACTCAACCAATGATGCACGAAGAACGAGGACATCAACTGTTCCTTTTGGATGGATAGCAGCAACACAGTGATTCAATCGAGCAAGATTTTCAGAGTTTCCTGGGATATCCATCACAATCCCGACGGGTTCATGAGAATAACCGACGCGCTCTTCCTCAGTGCCAAACATTGCCAAAGTCATGCCTGATTCAAAGGCTTCTTTACGGTCTGTGATGAGTGAAGGAAAAGGCAGCTCTGTTCTCCATGTCCGTAGGTCAGCAATACATCGGCGATGATCAGCCTTATTTCGCCAAATCAAATCAGTCAACCTACTCCGTTGTACGGGATTTGTGAGTCTGGCATTCACAAAACGCTCCACTTCTGCTCTGTTTTTGATATCATCTGGCATCACCGAGCGAAAGGACGTTAAAACGGCCGACACCCCAGAAACACGTTCATCGGTATCGAACAACTGAGTTAGCCTTTTTCCGTTGTCATGTAAGTTATTTTGCAAGCCCACCACGGCGGACATTTGTTCTTTTGCTTGGCTTTTGGACAAGATGAATTCCAAATACACAGCAAACATGTGATCTTCGAAAGCATCGCCCAATATTGTTTGCATCCGAGGAACTTCCCATAACTCAGCAGCTCCTTTCTCCAGATCTCTTGACAGATGTAGAGAAAAAATACGTTCTGATAATTTATTTCGTTCTCTATTGGTAAGGGTTTCATCGAATAACAATTGAAAATAATAATTGATACGTTCTTTCAGCGCTGGATTTGGGATTTTTGAAAATAATAGTCCCTTTGAAACCTTGAACAGATCACCATTGTCACAGAAATATTCAGCAACAATTTGTTGGGCGAGCTCATCCAATCCTGCGGCTCCGTCAGTGTAATCGGGTGTAACGGAGGTGATTTCAACCTTTTTGAGCATGCCTTTTTGCATCATTTTTGGTGTAGACAAATCGTAAAGCGTATCAGAACCGAAGGCATCTTCGGCATGCTCATTTAAAGTGCCACTCATGCCAATACGATGAGGCAGCAGGTCAACAAAGGGCTTGTTAAATAATCTCATGGTGACAGCATGGATGCGCTGGTGAATGGGGTGGTGAACATCACTTAAAAAGTCGTATTCCGCCATATGTGCTTCATCTGCCAACATGATGGTCGATAACACTTCATGAAGCCTGGCTTTGATCTGATCAAGCGTTATCTTGCCACGAAATGGGGCTAAATAAACGCCCAGCCCTCTTCTGTCCTCAGAGAGAACTTCTTCGATATGGACAGCCTTTTGGCCTTCCAATTGAGTCAATGCCTCGATATAAGCTGCGAACCCTTCAGGCGTATATACCGATGGATGTGCCAACAATAGTGACTGTTGAGATTCCCCGGAAACGCCCGTAGCTCTGAGGCCAATCACACCTGACATGGCTTGGGCTGCATCAATGCAGTTGGTTTCAGGGGTAATGCCATATTTTTCCAACAAACGAGCATCTTCTGGAGTGACTTTAGGTAATTCTGCAAGCTTTCTATCTACGCTCGTTTTAAGCTCTTCAATCAACTGTAAATTAAACCCTAAAGCATTGGTTTTTATCTCGGACTCCGATCCTTCGGGGTATTTGAATTCTGGGACATAATCAGCGAATATACTACGCACATATTTAGACATGGTGTATTGATCTTGGAGTGTTTGGGGTCTTTTGTCGATCAAACGGCGTAATGCAAGGCAGGCAAGGGGTAACATTCTGTTAATGTCTTCTCTTATCTCAGCATCTGTCAGGGTGCTTCCAAGTCCGCCAGAATTGGCTTGAAGGATAGCTGCGTCTTTGTTTACAAGACAAGCCAGTTGCCTTAATACAGTACGACAGGATTTGTTCACTGATGTGGCACCTGCCGCTCTGTGTTCTATACACTTTTTCAAAAATGTAGGGTCACAGAAAGCCGTTAGGTTTATTTTTTCTCGAAAAGCAGGCGGAAGCCCAGGCATACGGCGCAAAAATCCAGGTGTATCGAAGGGTTGACTATAATTTATCTCCACCCTGGTGAGAGTGGGTCGTCTATCAGGATACAAAGATGCCGCACCCTTCGTTCTTTGTTCCCTGATCACGCTGGATTGAATTTGTTTGAGTTGTTCTAAAATATTTCTTAAAGCTTCAATGCCTAGCATACCTGTCTTGTCCATCATGGTTTTTTGAGCTTCAACCAGCAGCAACAATCGGCGAGGATCGATGCTGTCTCTAAACAATTTAAAGGTCTCTTCTCCGTCCATATACACTAAGTCCACGAGGGTATTGGGGTGGAGTCCGTAGTGTTCACAAAAAGCAATGATTTGTTGTTGTAAGGCATCTCGAAGAAAGAGATCTAACGCAATGACTTCCGCGCCAGCTCTTTCTGAGACGCGTTGATAAGCTGCTATGACGCTTGCATTCGGAATATCCCTCGCGCTACTGACAGCAACTGCCGATGTGCCACTTTTGAGTCCTTGTTTGTTGATGGCTTTTGTTGTCACCTCGGCAACAGCTGGTGTTGGGGCTGCACAAAATGGGGGAGGTAGGTGGGATAGGGTTCCTTTTTTGATACCAGCTCTCATTTGTTGTAAGAGGGTATAAGTGACAAAGGTCTTTCCTGCCCCAACACCCATCCCTACCTTTGCTTTTAAATGAGGATCGGCACCTGCTCTTGCCACAGGTGATCGAGCATTATGACAATTGGCGCTTTCTGCAAATTTTTTACATTGATTTAATAATTCGACTTGATAGTCATGCAGTCTGGAGGTCAGTGGGAAACCAGATCGTGTGAATAACGTCATGCCATTGACAATGGTGAGATCTAGGAGAAATGCTTTTCCACGACCGAGCTCTCGTTGATGTTGCCATCTTCGTCTGACATCAGGGGATTCGACCTGTTCTAATTTACCTTCGTCAAAGATGGCCAATAGGTTACGTGCTCGGCCTTCCCCAAGTAAAGGGATTTGAAGCTTAACCGTTTCACCACCATCACACTGCAACGCCATCTTCCCTGTGTCCTGGCTATACGTACAGCGAACACCGTCCCCCAGCACAAGACCGTCAAAAGGGTAATCCGTGCCTATGCTTCTTGTATTAGGGTTGTTTCCGACGCGCAGATCCCCAGGACTTAAGCCTGTATTTCTTTTAAAAGGCCCACTCGGAAGAACAACTCGCTCACCATTGATGGTGGTTTCAAATCCAAAAGGGAAACGAACCTGGACATTGAAGTGGGTGGGGGAGCCTCCAAATTTATCCCCGGGAGAGGCCGCAAACCCATTTTTTCGTTCGATATAGACCTGTGCCAACACTATTTTTCCATCGATGTTCAAGGCAACGTTGATGATAGTCGCGTTGATGACGGCGGTCTGCAAATTCTTTTGAGCATCAAAAATAAGCCTTTGAATTTGATCATAAATCAACCCTTGATTGACGGAGGATTGGGTTAATACAAACTCAGCAATCTCGGGGTCAAGTTCTGCGCTACCCACGGGTGCAGGGGCCGCAACTCTGGGTCGAGGTTCAGTCCCACCTTCTTTTCTTTCTTCAGCACCGCCGCCGCCACCCCCACCGCCTCTTGGGGCTGCAGCAGCAGCGGGGGCGCCTTTTGCCTCAACGCGCTTTTTTGCAGCTTTGGCTTGTGCAAGTACTTGAGCTATGGCAACATCGAGCTTTACTCGGCCATGACCCACACCTATCAGATGTGCTTGATATCCTTCTGCTCTTGGAGCCGATACATTAGGCTCACCATCATCAAAGACCACATGTTCAGAGCGCGAAGCTTGCGGAATGGATAAGAAACTTTCCAAAGCGCGACGAACAGATGCTTTGCCATCTAGATCGTCCTCACCCCATGCAACCATGCCAATGGCTTGTCTATCACAGGTTGTCTCCAGCCTGCCAGGCCTACTGCTATTCACTCTCGGATATTTTTTTTGATCAAAGACCGCCATTGCGCGTACACGCGGGAAGCGTAAGCCTTTTTTTGAACAAGCTCTTTGTAGTTGCTCAAGTATCTCGATTTGATCTGCTTCCTTGTTTTTAGAATGAAAAACCATTTCATAACCATGTTTATCCATCAGTTCATGAAGATCTTGAACAATTTGAACCCCATTTTTTAAAACCTGTGCTCCACCCCACTCAAACTCTTGTAAGATTAGGTCTTTTTCGTGATCAACCTCAGATAAATCACCTACGGCATCCCCATCTAAAACACCCCCATGATCAAACATCAAATATTTAGGCATCATATGTCCCCATTCTCATATAAAGATAAAATAGCTACCATTTATTTAATGGTAGACGATGTTTATAGAAAAGAAAGGGCAGCACATCTCAAATATCTTGCATGTAGTATGGCAACCTCTTTTTTTAATTGTTCAAGTGAGCCATTATTATTCAATGTTTCTTCTGTTCTTAGGTGTTGTTTGTCTTTTGCTTGTAATTCCAAAAGGGCTAAAATGTCTTCTTTTGTCGTCTGATCTCTTGACATACATCGTTCAATTTGTAGCTCTTTTTGGGATTGAATCATCAAGACCTGATTCAGGTAAGGGTAGGTTGTGCGATCGGTAAGAAGGGGGATCTCAATGACGCAATACGACGATTTGACATTTTTGGTGCTGGCTTGTATGTGTTGTTGGATGAGGGGGTGTAGGAGTTTTTCAAGCCAAAGACGTGCTTTTTCGTCCTGAATGATCAGTTGGCGTAGGTAGTGTCGATTTAATCCGCCGTCTTGAGTAAGTACTTTGGGTCCAAAATGCGAGAGAATGAGCTGAAAGGGGGGGGCGTCTGGGGATGTTAAGTCGCGTGCAATTGCATCAGCACTGATCACTTCAATACCTAAGTCAGAAAAATAGTGGGCAACCGTTGATTTGCCGCTTGCGATATTTCCTGTCAATCCAATGCAATACACCATCTAAAGTTTATCGCAGGTTAAAAAATTAAGATAACATGTTTCGGGAAGGGCACTGTGTTCATGGCAATCATTCGTGGCAAGGGACGCCGCATCTTCTCGGCTAGGCGAGGAGTGGCCATTAAAAGGTTTTGCAGCGTAATCTAACGCCACACATTGCCAATAGCCCTGATGGGCGTTATCGCGGCCGTTGCCTGCTGCAATCTCCCCCGTCTCATCACAAGAGCTTTTCAACGCTTTGCAGCTCAAAGGCATCCGACTTTCTTGTTTACAGGCTTCTAGCGCCTTGGTGGTAGCGATTTGTTGATAGGTATTTTTGGCCACCCATTGTTTGTTGGATACATCGTGCGCGACACAAGTCCAAGTTTGGTTGGAGGTTGGGGCGTCCTCGGCATTTGTGATGCTGCTGAATATCAAAAGGCCTAGAACCAGGTGACTTTTCATTATGATCTCATCGAGTAAACGGCGTTGATTGAGTTTAATGTAATTTGTGCCAACGTTTCAATGGTCTTTAGCAGGTTGTTCATTAGGGTATTGTTAGTTATAATCTCATCCTTGTTTTTTGATCTTTCGGAGCGTTTTTGATGCCAATTTATGAGTATAGCTGTTCAAATTGCCATCATTGTTTTGATGTGTTGCAGAAATTTAGTGATGAGCCCATCAAGAGTTGTCCAGAATGCGCTAAGAATACTGTTGTTCGTTTGGTTTCGGCCGTTGGGTTTCAGTTGAAGGGGAGTGGGTGGTATGCCACTGATTTTAAGGACAAGGGCAAGCCTCCACAAACGTCTGATCATAAGGCGCCAGCTGCTGATACGAAAGTCTCTGAAACAAAGGTGGCGGAACCAGCAATATCCACCAGTTCGACCACAAAAGGTGAAAAAGATTGAAAAACATATCTCTTCGACGTTATTTGTTGGCCGGCTTGGTCGTATGGTTACCTATTTTGGCTACTTTTGGTATTTTGCGCTTTATTGTTGATCTTCTGGATCAAACCATATCGCTACTGCCTAAAGCATATCAGCCTCAACAATTGTTTGGATTTCAGATCCCAGGCTTTGGTGTTTTGTTGTCTTTGATTTTGTTGCTTTTCACAGGACTTATCGCCACCAATTTGTTGGGGCAGAAGCTTGTGAGTTGGAGTGAAGCGGTTTTAGATAAAATTCCGCTGGTGCGTACCATCTATAATACGAGTAAGCAGGTGATACAAGCGATTTTCTCTACCAATAGCCAGGCTTTTCGTAAGGTTCTTTTGGTTGAATTTCCACGAAAAGGGATGTGGTCTATTGCGTTTCAGACCTCGATGGCGCCCGTGATTCTCACGGAGCATACGGGAACTCAGATGCTGTCTGTTTTTATTCCAACAACGCCTAATCCCACGTCAGGCTTTTTGATGATGGTGCCTCAAGCAGATATCTTAGAATTAGAGATGACCATTGACGAGGCTTTAAAATTTATTATTTCTTTGGGAATGATGCAACCGATTGATCCAGCAGCAATGGCTGTCAGAAGTAAGGCGATTTGATGAGAGAACATTACTGTACTGATTTGAATGTGGCGATGATAGGCGCTTCCGCAAGTATTTGCGGTTGGGTGCATAATCGACGAGACCATGGCGGCGTTATTTTTCTAGATATTCGAGACAGCTCAGGGCTTGTTCAGGTGGTTTATCAGCCGGAGTTTGCTGAACTTTTTGCCATCGCCGAAACGTTACGTCACGAATTTGTGGTGCAGATTAAGGGCGTCGTTCGTGCGAGACCTTCTGGCATGGTCAATGACAAATTAGCCACAGGGCAGATTGAAGTGATAGGAACGCATCTTGAGATTTTAAATCAGTCAGAAACCCCGCCTTTTTTACCTGATGAGTTTCAATTGGTGAATGAGGATTTGCGCTATCGATATCGTTATTTGGATCTCCGACGGGTAGAGATGCAGAAAAATTTGATCTTGCGTCATCATTTGAATCGATACATTCGGACTTATCTGAATGTGAAAGGGTTTATGGATATTGAAACACCTCAGTTGACCAAGGCGACGCCTGAAGGTGCGCGAGATTATCTGGTGCCTTCGCGGGTTCATCCTGGCTCATTTTATGCTCTGCCTCAGTCTCCACAGTTGTTTAAGCAATTGTTGATGATGTCAGGGTTTGATAAATATTATCAAATTGTACGCTGTTTTCGAGATGAAGATTTGCGATCAGATAGGCAGCCTGAGTTTACGCAGCTTGATATTGAATTGGCTTTCATCGATGAAGAGACTATTTTACAGCTCATGGAAGGCTTGCTGAAAATGGTGTTTTTGGAAATCTTGAATGTCAATTTATCGGAGGCCTTTCCGCGTATGAGTTATGCCGAGGCGATGCGTCGATTTGGCAGTGATAAACCGGATTTGAGAAATCCTCTAGAGCTTCAAGATATTGAGGATTTGGTGCTTGAAAGTGACTTCAAAGTATTTTCTACAGCAGCGAGAGATCCTGACAGTCGCGTGGTGGCCTTGAGGCTTCCTAATGGATGTCAACTTTCAAGAAAAGAGTTGGATGGGTATGCTGATTTTGTCAGTTTGTATGGGGCTCGAGGACTGGCTTATATCAAAGTCAATGATAGAGAGCAAGGTTTAGAGGGCTTGCAGTCCCCAATTTTGAAGTTTTTGACGCCTGAGATCATCGATGCGTTGTTGGATAGAGTTGCCGCAAGAACGGGTGATGTCATCTTCTTTGGAGCGGATAAGGCCCGCGTGGTGAATGACGCCATGGGAGCCTTGCGCATCAAGCTGGGTCACGATAGAAAGTTGCTTGCCGCGGGTTGGCGGTTGGTTTGGATTGTGGATTGGCCTATGTTTGAAAAGGATCCCATAACGGGTAAGTTACAAGCCATGCACCATCCCTTTACCGCCCCACAAACCTCCTCGATGGAAGCCTTTTCGGCAAGTCCTGAAACCGCGATCGCTCGTGCTTATGATATTGTCATTAATGGGTATGAAATTGGTGGGGGATCGATTCGAATTCATAAGCCAGAAGATCAGAAAAGGGTGTTTGAAATTCTTGGGATAAGTGAAATCGATGCGCGTGATAAGTTCGGGTTTTTGTTAGAGGCGCTACGCTATGGCTGCCCTCCCCATGGTGGGATCGCGTTGGGGATGGATAGGCTTGCCATGTTGTTGACAGGTTCCACCTCTATTCGCGATGTGATAGCTTTTCCAAAAACGCAATCAGCATCTTGCTTGTTGACAAGTGCGCCGGCTCGAGTGGGAAGTGATGCGCTTAAAGAATTGGGGATCCGCCTTGCACAGACCGCTCAGACCAGTTAAAGGCAGCCCTTTTCATTTTCTATCATTGTTGATGGCGTGTTGTTTCTTTATCCTATGGACTCCTAAGATTGGTTTTTCAGCACCTGCAGAGGTTCGAGATCCCTTTATTGAATATCTCGGCCAAGAGCAATCGAATTTAGCTGCAGCGTTTCAAGAGGCAACGCGGGTGGTTCATCCATCAGCAGGTGGTTCCGATCTTGTGTTGCTTAAAAAAGGAAACAAAGACAGACTCACGCTGATTCATGCAACCATTGCAAGTTTGGATGGCTTTCTTATCAATCAACGAAAGCTTCAACAAAATCTTAATTTAAGCATCAAAAAAATTGAGCAAATGCCTTTGGATCAGTGGGAGGCGGGTGTGACGAAAGAGCACTTAGCTCATATGAATCAACAAAACCTCCGGAACAACCAAATCATTGATCTTATTTTGGAGAATTTGGCGTTAGCACGTCGTTATCAAAATGCTTTACTGGTCTTAAGCCGACAGCTAGAGGTTTGGCAAGCTAAAATGGATGAGCAGCAACGTTTGGATGATTTACAAGCGCGAATCAAAGTGCTTGAACAAGCGCGGGATGCTTTATATCTTAAAAATGTGGCGTTACAACAGAAAAATCCAACACATACGCCGATTCAAGAAGACGTCAAAACGCTTTTGAATAACCAGTCTATTCTTTTGATTCAATACCGAATCACTGAACTTGAGTTGCAAAAGAAACTTTTGAAGGCGGATTATTCGTTCATTAGAAATCAAGATCTTAAGACCATTCAAGCGGTGAGTGACACGTATAAGAGTGCAATCAATCAATTGTTACTGATTGAAGAGTCATTAAAACAAATGATGAGCTTGTTGAAAGGGGAGTTGTTGTTGGCAGGGGATGTTCATTTGAAGCAGCAGTTGCGCTCCATTCAGCAAACAGCCACCTTGCGTTTGTCGCAAATTGCCTCTCAATTAAAGGCATTAAATCTTGAATTTGAGAAAAAGAAAGTTCAGTTGAAGCAGCAGTTGTCTGTGCGGCAGGGATTTACTGAGTATCATGTGGGCGGGTGGTCATCTATTGCTGATCAATTCGGGTTGATTCCATCGAAAGGAACACACTACCTGAAATCATTGGCGCTCAAATTTTTGGAAAATCACCGCTCAGAAACGATTTGGACGGATCTGTTTTATTGGGTGTGTTTGGCTGTGATGCTGTTTATCATGGTCGGTTTCAGGATTTTGTTTAGAGGGGTTAGTTTAGATAAAGAACGTTCACGACTTTCGGGTCATCTTTATAGCGGTTTTCTGATTTTGTTTTATCGAAATCTGCCTCAATTGACGTTATTGTCTGCAATGGTTTTGACCTTTTTTATTTATCACGTTCCTCATCCTCATTATGAATTGCTTTTGAGTTTGATGGGGGTGTGGTTGGTGTTTCGATCTTTAGTCATGGTTGCGCGGATGCTGCTTTTAGAGAGTACTAGGGAGTCCACAGGGCTTGACACCAGACTTTATTATCGTTTGAGGGCTTTGCTTTTGATGGGTGGATGGGTAACAGCATTGATGGTCTTGAGTCATCAACTGCCTTTGACTTTGCTCCTTCAAGACATTTTCAATCGTTTGTTCATGTTGTTTCTTTTGGCCATCGCATGCGTGATGATCTTGAGCAAAGATGTGATTCGTTATTTACTGCGGCCTTTTTTAAAGACCAAGAAGCGCTATTTCCGAAATGCTGTTTCGTTGTCATCTGTTCTGATCCCCTTGATTTTATTGACGACAGCCCTCATTGGCTTGGTGGGTTATATTCATTTGGCTTGGACGTTGAGCCGTTATCAGGCGTATCTTTTATTGCTCATGACGGGGTATGTGTTGGTCAGTGGCTTGATGTTTGATGCGTTGGAATTGTTGTCTGAAGGGATGATTTCATCCATGCGCAATGGATGGCTTTGGATAGAAGTCTTCCTGAAGCCTCTGGATAAAATTCTCCGCGCTCTCCTTTTTTTGTTTATTGTTTATTTGGTTTTTCAATTGTTTGGTTGGTATTCGGACTCGTTTGTGATGGGGTTGTTAGAGACGATTGGGCATTATCCTTTGGTGGATGTTTCAGGTATTCACATCACGTGTTTGAGTCTTTTTAAATTCGGACTTCTGGTGTGTTTATTGATTTGGATGTCTAAATGGACTCGAGAGTTTTGTTATCGGTGGTTGTATCGACATGCCAGTGATGCGGGTATTCGAAATAGTTTTTCAGTTTTTACGCAATATGCGGTCATTGTGATAGGAAGTATCATTACGTTACGGGTATTGGGGTTAGATTTTAGTGGAATGTCTATGGTGATTGGCGGACTTGCTGTGGGCATGGGATTTGGTTTGCGTGATTTTGCCAGTAACATTGTTGGCGGTATCATGTTGTTGATCGAGAGGCCTGTTCGAGAGGGTGATTTGATAACGCTTGGAGAGTATGAAGGTCGTGTTGCGCATATTGGGATCCGTTCGATGCGGGTTTCTTCATGGGATAACATGGAGGTGCTCATTCCAAATGCGGAGACATTTAACAAACCGTTTACAAACTGGACGCATCAGGACAGCGTGGTGCGAACGGTTGTGCCTATCAAAGTGAGTCGAGAGGATGATCCTTTGTTTGTGCAGCAATTGATTTTAGGCGTTATTGCTAGCATTCCTGAGATTTTAAGAGAACCTGGTGTGCAGGTCTATCTTAAGCAGATTGATGAGGCGTTGGTTGAATTTGAGTTACGGTATTATATCAATGTTCAAACGCACACCCGCTTTGAGATTCGTTCGAAGGTCTTGTTTGCACTGATGGAGCAATTTAAAGTGGCTGGTGTGAAGCCTCCCATCCCACCGTTTCATGTCGAAATTCAAGGCAATGCGGCAGCTGAGGCTCCAAAATGACTTGGGGAATACCATTGCCTCCATTGACCAATGAGGGCGAGCTGTTGGCCCGTTGTCAGCGGATTGAAAGCTTAAGTTTTATGCAATTGGCAAATGCCTTAGGATTAGTTATTCCGAACCATCCTCTTAAGCGCAAAGGGTGGGCTGGACAAGCTTTGGAGTTGGCGTTGGGGACGAGTGCAAAGAACAAGTCCGCACCAGATTTTTGTACGTTGGGGATTGAATTGAAAACTTTGCCC
Source organism: Legionellales bacterium (assembly GCA_026399195.1). Taxonomy (GTDB): domain Bacteria; phylum Pseudomonadota; class Gammaproteobacteria; order Legionellales; family Legionellaceae; genus JAPLRK01. The sequence continues at coordinate 10,429 of JAPLRK010000068.1, read as the reverse complement.
ATCAATCATTTGGGGAAGCCTTCTGAGTCTACGTTTGTGGCATCCATTCCTCTTCTCACGATTCATCAACAAGATTGGGAACATTCGCAGTGTTATTCCAAATTAAGGCGTGTGTTATGGATACCTGTTGAAGGGGATCCTGGGATTTCTTATCCTGATAGACGAATTGGGCGTGGGGTGTTGTGGTCGCCGACCGATGGGGACCAGGAGATCTTGAAGAGGGATTGGTCTGAATTTGTTTTGATGATAAGCACGGGGCAGTTGTCTGAAATCGACGCAGCGATGGGGGAATATTTGCAAGTGAGGCCAAAAGCCGCTCATGGTCAATCGCTGTGTTATGGATTTGATGAGCATGGGCAGAAAATAAAGACCTTGCCGCGAGGCTTTTATTTACGCAGTCGGTTTACGGGCTCTATTTTCGGACAATGATCTGGTTCTGAACGGAAGCAACGCCTGGTATTTTTCTGGCGATGGCTTCTGCTGTATCGCTTTGTCGGATGGTTTTCACATATCCGCTTAATAAAACCATACGGTCTGCTGTTTCAACATGAATGGTTAAGTCTGACACTGTTTCATTGTTCAACATGCCCTCCAGGACCATTGTTGTGATTTGGGTATCCTGGGATTGGGGTTTGAAAAAAGGGGGTTGGATGGTTGTTGTGGCGCTTTGACAACCCAGAAAAAGCATGAGACATAGAGAAACCATCAGCAATCGTAAGGTTGTGCGCACGCTAACTCCTGAATACCATTTTCGCTAGTGTATAGTTTCTAAGCGCTGATGACAACTGACATTTCGCTTGCAATTTATGGATAATTGTTTAAAGCTAAAGTCACTTGGATTGAGAGGAGAGGATATGAAAAGAGTGATAGGAGTTGCATTGATCTCTATTGGCGCTTGTTCGATGACTTATGCTGCTGATAATACGTCACAACAAATTCAATTGTTGAATAGCCAGATTCAAGCGCAATTACAGAAAATTCAAGCGGATGAACAAAAGCAAATTGATACGCAGAGCACAGCGACTCAAGGGCAAATCAAGCAAATGCAAACGGATTTGCAAGGTCAGATGGATAAGAATAATGCAAAAGTGCAAGATCAGCTGAAGCAGATGCAAACCACGTTGCAGCAGCAAATCGTACAAATGCAAGCCGCTTTGCAAAAAGAAATCACCCAATCTCAGGCCAAGCCCGTGAAGTAAGGAGTTGTACATGAACAAGTTACATGATTCAACGCCAAGATCGAACCGCGTATGAATAAGATTTTGATGTCCTTGGTATTGGGGGTTTCCTCCTTACAGATTCAGGCTTTTCCTTGCTATATCACTGTGGTCAAAGACAGTTGCTGGACGAAATATGATGTGACGGTGACGGTGAGTCATGTGGGAAAACCTGTGGTTTCGGTCCTTGTGCCTAATGGACAATCATGGGCCAGGCAGACCTTTGAATGTGAGCCAAAGGAGGCCATCAGCTTCACCTCTACCTTTTTGCCGGTGATTTGGCAAAGTGATGCTGGTAAAGTCTATTCGGCTCAGCATGCTTGGGCTCTACCGGAGGCCATAGGTCAGGGGGATAGGGCTTGGAATATTCCAATATGTTATCCTGCGGATTTTTCAGAAGTTCCATTACCTCCAGATGCTGGGCAAAACTGCAAGTGTGATATGAAAAGCGTCCCGCCTATCCAGTTGAAAGCATAGGATTTATGACATGCTGAGTTTGAGACAAAAATTGGGTCAAATGTTGATTATGGGGTTTCCTGGGTGTGATATTGGTCCGGAAAGCGCTGTTGTATCGTGGATCAAAAAAGATGGATTGGGAGGGGTTCTGCTTTTTGATAAGGATTTGTCAACTGGTTGTGATGGGAAAAATATAAGAAATCGTGAGCAAGTGATACGTTTGACACGGCAGTTGCAGGATCTCTCTGATAGATCAGGTGATGATGAACAAAGACTGCCTTTGTTTGTTTCCATTGATTATGAAGGTGGGGCAGTTGACAGATTAGGTCAGATGGATGGTTCTATTAAGACAATATCGGCACATGAGCAGGCGTTATTGTCTCATGAGGCCCTGATTTCTGAATATGAAACAATGGCTTCCGAATTACAACATCTTGGCTTTAACCTTAATTTTGCACCGGTGGTTGATCTTAATTTAAATGACAAACAGGGGATTATTGGTCAGCGTGGGAGAAGTTTTTCCAAAGACTCTTCTGAGGTTATTCGCATGAGCAAGGCCTTTGTCAGTACTTTTGCTCGCTATGGAATAGCGTGTGCTTACAAACATTTTCCGGGCCATGGGAGTGCCGTTGGTGACACCCATCTTGGGTTTGTAGATGTAACGGACAGCTATGATCCGAATGAGCTTCTGCCTTATCAGACTTTGTTGAAGGACGAGACATTACCACAAACTTTAGTGATGACGGCCCATGTGATTAACCGTCAATTGGATGCCAGTGGTTTGCCTGCTACCTTATCTCATCCCATTCTCACAGATTTGTTGCGACATGCCATGGGATTTGAGGGACTCATCATCAGTGATGACTTACAAATGCAGGCCATTAGCGAGCACTATTCTTTAGAAGACGCTTTGCGTTTAACTATCAATGCAGGCGCTGATTTGATGATATTTGCAAATCAGTTGGATTTTATCGAAGCATCGGTTGTTGTTGATTGTATGGAGCGGCTTGTGAATACGGGTGCTATTGAGCTTAGGCTGATTGAGCAAGCTTATCAGAGGATTTCATATTTCAAGCAAAAACAGGTGATCATCCCCGATGCGATCATCCAATTGATGGGTAGAGATATTAATTGAAATTTTGATGTTTATCATTTTATCGCTCGAATACCACTCTTGTGGTATTCGAGCGGTTGGATTTCATTGCTCGACTGGCAGCCTTGGTGCCTAAGCCCAGGTATCATATCTACTGGACAAACCGCGATCTAATACGGGCCAGAGCGCGTGACCGAGCCCGAGCCCGTATTAGATCGCGGTTTGTCCAGTCAAGAATCCCCTCATTTTAAATGCACAAAAAAAGTTTTGTCCAGAGAGAATTTCTAATGGGTGACCCCCAAGCCTTGACCCCCAAGCCTCTCCCTTAGTGGCCGTAGATAATATGGATGATATACGGCGCGGCGCTTGTGAACAAGGGGCAGGCTTAACCTTATAAGACTGGGCCGCCACCCCCACCTCCACCGCCATCGGAGCCCTTGAGTAAGGGCTCCTCTAACCCTTTTCCGGGTTCTTTGGTGACACTCATCCAATCAGCCTTTCTTTGGGCGAACGAACCATCCAAACGCTCCCCTGTTGGAACTGCAACAACCTTCGCCTCCTTAACCTCATCTGGTTCCTCTGGGCGCGATATCTTTGGAAACTCCCTTCTAAAAGATACGTGGTCGAGGCTAAGAATAAGTCGTGTGGCCGATCGATCTTTTGGAGCTAATTTTTTATCTAATGCTATCAATTGGATAAATCTCTGGCCTAAATCAGGGCATGCGGCCTTTAATTCAACCAGTCCTACCCCTCTTAATCTTTCAGCAATCGATTCCATATCTCTAGTAAATCTCTTATTCGGATACTGTTTTTCCAATTGAGCGGTACAAAGCCATTTAATGCCTTCCCGGATATCCACATCCTTTTTATCTAGACGTTCTACTTCTTTCTGGAAAGTCTTCATCCAAGCCGCTCTTTGTTTTGGGGTGGAGCTTCGTATGTTGTCTAGGAGCGTATCTATATTGGGTTGTGTCTCCACATCTTTTTCACCCATTAAACGAAACAGAACTTCGGCCGCATCCTGATAGTCAGCAAAAGACTCTTTCCCAAATGGAACCAAGGGTTCATTTGTGCATCGTTGAATGAACGCACTCAAGCGCGCGGATGATTTATGCGTTAAAGCCGTCATGAGTGTGGGGCCAAATTCTGCGAATACTGCTTTTTTGGTCGCATCTGGCAGGCTGTTTAATTTGTCACTAAAGTTTTTGTTCCGATCCATGATCAGCCATAAATAAGGCTTCAACTGAGAGCAGTAGCGCGTTGATTCCTCGAGGGTGAGCTTGCTCACGTTGTCCGCAAATTGATCTCGTTCAAACAAACTTCTAAGTTTTTTTCTATTTAAATACACGTCAGGGGTTAAGGCCACTTCGGTCACCGTCTGAGGGAGCCATTCTTTGTCTACTGCTTTTTTTAGAATGAGGTTTTTAAGAAGAGAGATTGAAAGATGTAAATCATTACCACTTAAATCAACACGCGAAATATGAGGGGACAACTTACGTAATTCAGGGAAGGTAATCTTGTGGGCGACTTTGAAAACCCCACTTAAATCAATCTTGTAAACCACGCCAGGCACGGCTGGATGCTCGTCAAATACGACATGACTCCATGCCACTACCCGGAGAGGTACTGGGAAGGAAGGTACTGTGGAGAAAGATAGTGGAAATATTGCTGACAAGTCATTTAAGCAGGCTTGTATCTCAGAATATTTCCGTATGGTCTGCCTGACTAGAGAAGTCTCTCGGGATTCGAGAGGTCCCAGACGACCGTATTCAGCTTTTGCCGCATGTATCATCACATTGCCTTCGCTATCAGCAAACAGTGTTCGTTTTTGTTCGGGAGTACAATAATTATCAATAGATTTTATCAAAAA
>JAPLRK010000068.1:0-5748 GCA_026399195.1 Legionellales bacterium | reverse complement strand
GCATATCCAGCCAATTCCGTTGGATACTTCTCTCTGGCAGAATAAGAGTGTTGACCTTCCACCCATTTGGAAGACACACGTTTCAACAAAATAGACCACGGGGTTTCTCCAGATTTATCCTTGGCTAAAAGCATGTCAGATAGAAGTGTAGGCCCGACTTCGTTTAGGATTTCTTGAGCCATCGCATAGTTTCCTTGCTTATACGCAATATGCAACGCCGTTTCTCCGTTAGTATTTTGGATGATCAAACGGTTTCCTAAGAGTCTAATCAGCGGAACTACCTCTCTTAGAAAAAAGGATGAACCTTGATCCATGTTCTGCAAGCCCAGAAGACGATGTACTAGTGTATTTCCCTGAGTAACAGAATCGTTTATAAGGTCCAGCAATTTAGGACCATCATGTGCGCGTTCTAAAACCTTCTGTTTTACTTGCTCATACAACTCAGAGCTGATACTGGCTGCGAAACCCAATACATTCACATCCCCTTTAAATAGTTGATGTTGTTTCTCTAATGGCAACATTGCGGCCTGATTCAATAGCCCTTGTAATAATATGGGTAATGCTCTTCTGGACGTGTCTAATGCTTTGAGACCCTGAGGGCTGTAGCCGACAGACTCATAATCCTTTTCTTTTTGTTCATGACGCTCGATTAATAGTGAAAACGCCTGTTTTTTATCCATCGTAAGAGCCGTTACATCCGCGTGATGATCCAACAAGCATTTGAGCACTTCAGGGAATACCATCATGGATTTAGGGAGATATTTAATTGCGCGCAAAAGCACGGTATCCCCGTTAGCATCCTTCGCTTCGAGATCAAAGCCGTTTTCGATTAATAGATCGATTTTCTTGATGGCTTCATCAGGCGGAACTGAATGGATTACAAAATGTAATGGCGTCGTTGACGTCGCGTATTTATCATGAAGGGGGCCCTTCGCGAATGCCTTCTCATCAGGCCCTACATCCGATGTTGTCTTCTTGATAACACCCACGATCTCCGTTAAAATTTTTGCATCAAAAAAACAGGTAGCATAGGATAAAATATTTGGATAGTGTCCTGGGAGGCTGCTTATAAATTCTCTTTGCTCATCTTTCGAATACTTTGTTGCTACTTTTAGCATTGAAGCCAGTACGCCCCGCTCAATAGGTGGATCACACGCTATCGCTTCCTCAAGGATGTTTTTCCCCATTGCATTCCGAATCAAAGAGACGCCATCATTTTCGATCAACCATTTGATGGTATCATGCTGATGATGACGGATTGCCAAATGTAAGGGCGTATCACCTTGCTTGTCTTGGCTTACAAATGGATTCCCCTCTGATTTCGCCGCCTCTTTGCTTTTAAGAGATTCCAATTCACGGGTATTTCCGATTGCGGCCATGGTATGCACGCTTGGTTCAATGGCACTCATCATGTTCTCCTCGAATAATTTATGTAGCTTTCATGATAATTAAATTGCGCTATATAAATTATAGCATATGGGTTTAAACTTGCTTTTCGGTGACAAACTTGTTGAAGTTTTGGATATACCTCATCTTCCGCACCAGATTAAATAGAATGATTTAAAATTAACCATGCATGTGGTAATGAATCATTCTATTTAATCTGGTGCGGAAGATGAGGAATAGGGTATTTATAATTCCTATACCCCTGGATTATTAATTAATATTTGCGTGAAATTCCAAATGCCATATTGCATAGTGTTGAGCTTGGTCGAAAATGGGCAGCCTTGAATGTTGAGGCTGCTGTATGGGGGATTACACAATGCATTGATGCTTGAAACTAAATTGGTATAGAAACCACCGATATTGTCTAAAGACCAACCAGTTGCTCCCAGAAATTCGGGTTCTCCAGAGTATATAGTATAGATTTTTGAGCCCGGAGGGGGTTGGTAGCCTTGTTTCAACGGCGCTTGTAGCGCAGTTAAATATCCCACGTAGGATGCGGTGTAAATTGGATTGGGAGCTCCTTGAGGGTAGGTAAAAACATCATTTGCAGGATAGGTAGGTAACGGAATATTGCAGGGAATCACTGTATAGGGTGTGACGATGGGTGAACCCGTTAGATTCGCATCAATAACCGTTAATCTTTGCGAAGGAGGGGCACATGCGGTATCTGTGAGATAACCATTCGTGACTAAAGCATTACTGGATTCGGGCAGATCTTCGACCAGATTATAATATTGAATATAGCCAAAATCGAGCTCATTGGAGCCATAAATCTCATCATTGAAACCATTATTGGTTCCTAAGACATCACCAAAAGTCACACCAGGGTTGGCGGTATTGACCACGCCAACCGGACAATCGGCGCCTCTAGGATGTTGTAAACAAGCTTTGACTTCTGCAATACTATCGGGAGTGACCTTTTGTGGAATAAGGTAATCTGGGTACTCTTCTGAAAAAGTTTGATACCCCGTCACATGATAGGTCGCGATCATCGCATTAATATTGTTCATGACTAATAGGGTGTCATTTAACACGCACTGCCAATTCCCCGTTGAACAGCCCCAAGATGGCTCACTTCCATCTGAGTTGTCAGGATGAAAACCTAAGAGTAAGTCAGGGGGATACAGAGGGCGCAATGCTCGAACGACATTCACATAATCAAGGTAAGGAACGGCACATGGGTCGTTCGGATCTGTACAACTGGTTGGGTTTTGAATCGGTTTGACTCGAATGTGAATTTGTTCTGCGTTAGGGGCGAGTTGATGAATTTGGTTTGCATAATTCAAAAATGTATTTGGGGTGGTCGGTGGGATATCCGGGACAGGGCGTTCATCTGCGATCAGGATGGAAATCCAAGTATTTTTCTGAGGTTCGGATAGAGAAAGACTGAGGAGATTTTGTTCTGAAGGCTGCGAGCAGCCTAAGGGTTGAGGATTATTATTACAAATGACAGGTCCTAAAATGGCGCCGAATCGAATTTGGCTACCATCGATTTGTAAATTAAGTTGACAAGAACTGCCCTTGCCATTCAATAGGATGGGATTAGGACAGACCTTGCTACCCCCGGTTGTTTGAAGAACCCCTGTGACGGGTTGTAATAAAAAATTCGTGATGGTTGTAGAATTGTTAGTGATCAAGTAACTGGCCGAAGTCACGCCATTACTAGCAACGCTTGTGGGCTTTGTGATGGGTGTGATGCTTAGAATCGGATCAGTCGCAAATGCTGCAGTCCAGTAACAGCTTATGAACACGGTGAAGATACGATTGATACGCATACACGTTTCCTTAGGATCTTAGGTTAAAAAGGTAATATTTAACATGAGCTGATTGACATACAAATGGTTTAACCCAGGCGTATTAGTCGTATCAAATCCAGCAATTGGCCCCAATTGACTTTTTCCCCAGTTTGAAAACGCATATTCAATCCCCCATTGCCAATGCAGAGAAATGGCTTTTTGAACCCCAACTCCAACAGTGTATGCGAAGCTTGTGGTGGTCCGTTTTGTAAAGGGTGCGAGTTGAACAATCTCAAAGAGAAGAGGGGTTGAAGTATAATGGGTTGATGCATTAAATCCTGCACCAAGACTAGCACTGATAAAAGGATACCAACTCTGATTGACTACAGATAACAATTTTCCTTTAAGAGAAACTTGTGCGTGATTAACATGATAAGCATAGGTAAAATTATTTAAATTTGGATCACCCGTCTCCCAAACAATACCGGATAAATGCGCAGGACTTGCAAGGGCCCCAGCGATACCGAGTTGCCCCCAAAAACGGGGATGGAGCTGTCGTAATGCCCCTAAAAACAGTTCACCGGTGACTAAATCATGGCCCTGCTGATTGGCAACATAAGTGTTCGAAAAGCCTGGTTGCAATAGAACGCTTTGATCATGACCAGCTCGATACCATCCTGGGCCAACACTGAAACTTGCCACAAACTGAGTCTTGGGATGTTCTACTTTTACCTCGCCGGCATAAACCGAACCAACAAACAATAAAAATAGTAATCTAAGCCATGGCAACAAAAAAGAATAAACCCGCATAAAATCCTCAATCCTAAAGATCTATCTCGCCTAATATGATCTAATTTGGTGTGGATGTCTATATCTCATCATGAACTTTATCCCATTGATGGCGCTGAGTCAGGAGTAGGGAGAGGCTGTGGGGCCTAAGGGGGAGAGCATCCGTAAAAATCGCAGTTTTGAGTTCGCTCACTCACAAGTTGTACCTGATGGGCTCCGTTTGGCTGGTTGCTTCGTTTCAGTAAGGTGTAGGTTGTCATGCTCAGATCCTGTGTCTTAGTGGTTGCAACACTGGGATCAAATTCTCACTTTACTCAAAACAGCACCCGAATCCAGAACTTTAGCCGCACTGAATGTTACACGGTCTCAATTAGAGGCTGAAAGACGACGACGCACAGCCCATGAACTATCTAATGGTGCTCCAGCCACGCGCAAAAATGTTGTGAGTGGTATCCAGTGCCTAAGCATGTATCGGACGGCTTCTCCAAGTCCGCTGTTGGGCTCGTTCAGTTCATAAGTCAATTGATTATTTAACCAAAGACGTAATGCATCCATTAGCGCGTGGCTGTGTGTTTGATGATAAAGTAATCGTTCTTCAGGTGAAAGTTTTTCCTTTTTACAGTGTTTGTCATTCGCATACACCTGACCAATCATATCCAGCACGAAAATGGAAACAAGCACTCAATCATTTTGCTATCTTGTTTGAAGATCGTTTTCCGGAATAGCTTCGGCATCTAGCAAAATAAAAAAACGCTAGAGTTGGGTAAATTGAGAATTACTATGATATCATTTTTTGATATCATAAATCATTCTATTGGTGTATAATGAATAAAACGCATCGAAATACATTAGAAGCGATCTCTAGGAATCCAGTGCCATCAACCCTTGAATGGCGACGAATTGAATCATTGCTACAAGCAGTTGGTGCTAAGATTATAGAGGGAGCTGGCTCTAGAGTAAGATTCGAATTCAATGGGGGTAATTGGCACTTTTCATCGACCACACCCACAAAAAGAGGCTAAACCTTATCAAGTTCGAGATGCAAGGGCTTTTCTTGAAAAAGTTGGAGTACTGCCATGAATACAATAATCTACAAAGGCTATGCGGCTAGAATTGAGTATAGTGACGAAGATGATTGTTTAATAGGTCATATTGCTGGAATTAATGACATTGTTGGTTTTCATGCAAACTCTGTTCCTGAGTTACATACCGCCTTTGAAGAAGCCGTTGATGATTATCTTCAAACTTGTGAAATGGCTGGTAGATCACCTCAAAAGCCTTATTCAGGGAAAATCATGCTACGAGTCCCACCCGAAATTCATGCGCGGGCGGCTATGATAGCAGAGGCACATGGTAAAAGTTTGAATGCATGGGTGACGGATTTGCTTGCTTCAGGTGGATAAGGCCATGGACGGAATGTAAAAACAAAAACCATTTCCATATTGCCGTCGACAGAATTAATCACTATTTGATCACAAAGGATTTATTTAATACAATTATGATTTTTTATTTTTTTATAAAAAATATTTTGACATCGTGGAGGGATTATGAGAGATTAGTCGCGTAGTTTGATTTATTCAGCAAAATCTGCCAGTTGATAGGCGTGAACTGTACTGCTATCAGACTCCACTCCTAGAGTAGTGGACCCCAAAAATGAGACAATGGTGTAAAATAGAAACCATTGTACTTGGGGTTAAAAAATGGCTAAAAAAACGTTCAGCGCAGAGTTTAAAGCAAAAGTCGCAATAGAAGCATTAAAAGGTCATAAAACGACCAA
>JAPLRK010000078.1:35202-58143 GCA_026399195.1 Legionellales bacterium | reverse complement strand
TGAAAAAGCCAGAGCGCACTATGAAGTGGCTGCAGATTTAGGACATGGAAGAGCCATGGTCCAATTGGCGGGGTTATACTTTAAAGGCTTAGGCGTCAAGTCTGATGAAGATAAGGCCTTAAGTTTATATAAAAAAGCAGCGGCTTTGGGTGAACGAGAGGCTTTGTATCAACTGGGGTTGTTGTCCGAAACGGGTGTGACCACCGCACTGAATTGTGCCGATGCGCTTCATTATTACAAACAGTCAGCAGACAAAGGGGATGCCAAAGCCATGCTCGCTTTGGCTCGAATTTATCAATACGGATTAGGTGTTCCTAAGAATCAGTCCTTGGCTGAAAAGTATTATCAAACCTTGTCGACGGTAGGAAATGCTTATGCTCAATATCAGCTGGGGACGTTTTATTACCAAGGCATCAATGGTGAGCGGAAGCCTATGCTTGGAAAACAGTGGTTGCAACAGGCCAAAGCGAATGGCAGCCAACAGGCCGGACAAATGTTGCAGTGGCTAGATGCGCAGACAGAAGGGCGTGCTAGTTTTATCACTCCATTGGTTATAAGCCAACTTGGTACGGATGAGCGGCCTGTTGAGTTGATGTACTTGGATGCGTTAAATGAATGGAATCGAGGGGATTTGGGATCTTCTAAGATCCTTTTCGATAAAATCAAGACACAATTCCCAGACTATCAGCCTGCTAAGCGAGCGTCTGAAGAATTAAATCAGTTGATGCAGCCAAAAATTCTTGGATAAGGATTGCGTCTGAAATAAAACCCGAACCGGCCCTGCCGGTTCGGGTGCTTTCTGACTTAGAGCGACGGAAACGCTGTTTTACAGTCCCTAAGCAGCCATAGCTTTAACGCGAGCGCTCAGGCGGCTTTTAATACGAGCGGCTTTGTTTTTATGTAACAAGCCTTTACCAGCAGCTTTATCAATCACTGGCTGTGCTTTAGCATAAGCAGCACGAGCAGCTTCTAGATCACCAGTTGCAACTGCTTTTAGCACATTTTTAATGGTGGTACGATACATAGAACGCGCACTGGCGTTGTGTTGACGCAACTTGATGTTTTGACGAGCGCGTTTAATTGCTGACTTAATATTTGCCACTTACTATCTCCATGGATACAAACCTAACAAAAGATGCTTATCATGCCCAATATGCCAAGATTTGTCAAGATCACTGCGCTTTCATAAAATGGTCATAAATAGCTCGGCTTATCTGCGCGATGGCCCGGCTGCGAGAATAGTCGTTGGCATCTTTCGATTTAACATAGACGGCAATAGCAACATGTCCTTTGTTGTTGGGTAGGGTGATGATCCCAACATCGCTTGCGAAACGAAACAAGTTTTTAGAGGCGGGGTATTTGAGGTATTTGTATTCTGTGATAGACCATGTTCCTGTTTTGTGCGCTACTTTCACGTGAGCTGGGAGTAGCCCTTTCAGCCGGCTTCTGCCGGTCCGGCATTTTTCCATAATGCTCATCAGAATTTGCGTGCTGGTTGGGGAAAGGGCTTGTTTTTTGTATATTTTTACCAACAATTGTGCCATATCATTGGACGTGGTGGTGTCCCGTAGGTCGTTTTCGAAATGTTGCCAAGCCTGTACTTTCGTTTCCAGAGGGACTTGGTTAAATCTTCTTTCAAGAGAATAGACAGGCAGATGATTGGTCAAATAAGCATGGTCCACATGATTGGAATCTAAAAACATTTCGAGAATAGAGCGATTGACGGATATATTTTTGAAGCCCAATGCTGACATGCGATGGCTCACATTGTTTGGGCCGTTGACTTCATGCAGGATGCTATCGCTAGCGCTGTTATCACTATGGGTCAACATATAGTTCAACATTTGCTTCAAAGAAATTTTGATCTTTTTCTTTTCAAATAGGTGGTATAAAGAACCTGATCCGGGAACGGAATTATTCCAATCCAGTTGAATCAATCGGTCAAGCGAGTCTTTTTTTTCATCTACCCGGTTTAATAGCGTAAGTGCTATGGGCAATTTAATGGTACTCGCCATAAAAAATGGTTTTTCACTGTTGTGGGTGATCGTTTTGTTTTTTTCGATGTGAATGGCGGTGATACCGATGATAGAGTTTGATTTTTTTTCAATGTCATTGATCTTTTTTGTGAGTTCGGCATTGGCATCTGCTGCAAAGCCATGAGCCGAATATATGAATAAAAAAAGAAGTACTCGTATGAAATTTATCATCCCTAACCCGTCAGCCTTGTGGTAGATATCGCCTCATTTTATTTTAACTCATTCTTGATGATTTGATTAACTATTTTTATTAATGAGTCAAGGTTTGCTTAGTTTGAAAAAATTTGAGACAAATTCCGGGCTAAAATGAATCATCATTGGCTCGTATAACAGGAAGTTATTTCGCCTCCGATCCTTATTTTTTACTTAAGGGTCAACACCCACTCATGACCTATGCCCTGGCCAGGCGGCATTTATGAGATAGTCGCAACACAAGATATAACTTGTTCTATTATGATTTAAATGCTAATTTATAAAAATCACTTGTTGGGTATATATTGGACTCTGGACAGAAAGACATGAAAAGGGCTCATGTCTTTCTGTCCAAGAAATTTGATATTTATCCATTTCGGTTTGATCATTACTGGCCCTAAGTGATTATATCTTTATAAGATGAATTGACTGTATCAACCCATTTAAGTCCAAAACAGATCAGAACTAAAATTATTTGGACAGAATTGCATGCGTCTTTTTGCATGCAGTTTTGTCCAGAGCCCAAAATATTTAGGAGCAAGACTTATATGTTTAAAGAGCTAAGTGCTTGGCGTTTCCTATTATTTTTTTTTATTCTACTCTTTGAGACAAATGCATTATTTGCACTTTCAACCCATGCAAATGACACCAACTCACCCCCTATATCCTCCAAAATAACGACTATTTTTTCACAACTGCAACCAGTCTTTACATTCTCAGCTGGTGCGTCCGTCTCACAATTAGGGCAATCTCAATCCTTTGCGCCATTAGATCTCTGTAGATATAGTTACAAACCTAACGATTCAAATGCCACCCATATGCTGTGGGGTGGTTTTGTGGGTTCCGAAGTCAAGCGATCTCCATCCTGGGGATTAATGGCAGGATTAGGCTATTACCAACCAAGCACCTTTTCTACTAATGGCATCTTAACCCAAGGTGCTGATCCAACGTCTGATGATGCATATCACTATAAATATCGAACACAAAGCCAACAGTTGTTAGCTGAAGGTAAATTGTACTGGATTGCAAAGGAGAGGATTCAACCTTTTTTGATGCTAGGGGTAGGAGCTGCTTTTAATAATACGTCTCACTACCAAACAGGTGTGCCTCCCTTTCTCGAATTCACTCCGGCGTTTTCTAATCATACACAGACCAATTTCACCTATGCCATAGGGCCTGGGATTGATATCAGCTTATCTAAATCATTCCGAATAGGTGTGGCTTATCGATTTACTGATTTGGGAGCGGCTAATACCGGTAGCGCCAAAATAGATGCGATTCCCATTTCAAATACGTTGAAACAATCGCATTTATATGCCAATCAGATGCTCGCTCAATTCACATTTATTCCATGGACAGGGAACTAAAGAATGAACACAAAATACAAATGGATCATGACGTTTTTGATTTTCGCGCTGTTGGGCATAAGCAGCATCATCGGTCATACGGCTGTATTTAGCATTGTTCCGAAAGCGGGTACATCACTACCAACAAATGTGGCCTTCGGAGGTAGTGTAACAGCACTATATACTGTCACTAACACTACCAGCAGTCCTCATGCGGGCAATTATGTTAAATATCTTCCTGCGAACACCTCTCAAGTGAAGGTAGATGGAATGTATCCAGACCTTTGTGGCGCTACGTTTCAGCTGGTATCCAAGGCTAGTTGCACGTTGGAGTTAAATGTCACTGGTCCTGTAAATGCAACCGATCCAAATCCTCAGGATCATCTTTTTGTTTGTTTAGGCGGTTGTGTCACTTGTTGTGCAGGAACTAACTTCCCTTTGAATGTGGCATATCCCATATATACAGCAGTATTCGATGCGGGCAGCAGTGGCACCCGTCTCTCTTTTTACAGTGTTCTTCCAGGAAATGGTGGCTACCCCATCATTGATAAAATGGGTACCTATGATCACTCTCTACCAGGTGTTCCTAATGACGACGGTATCAACAACTTTCTCAATGGCGATGGCTCTATCAAGCTCTCGGGCGTGGAGCCATTACCAGCAGACTGCCCAGGGACTAGTGGCTTGACGCAACTAGATGTTGAGCCATGTGTTATTCAGCCGCTGTTAATGGAGCTTGATAAGGCTGTAGCCGCCCTAAATACGAGCAGTCCTGGTTTGAGTCTGAAGCCATCTCAAGTGAAGGTTGAACTGTTTGCCACAGCAGGAATGCGCACAGAAGAGGTGCGCAATGGCGGAGGCAAGACAACGTCACAAATTGTTGAATACTATGATCAGATGAAGACTTATGTTGCTCAATGGGGATATGGCGTAGGTGAGTTTAAAACAATCAATGGTAATAGTGAAGAAGGCCTCTGGACCTGGGTCAATTTAAATGATTATTACTATAATAGTTTTGGCGGCAACACCACTGTCAGTCCAACCGTTCAAGACCCCCGTGGTGACTTTGAAGTAGGTGGCTCGTCAATGCAAATAGCCTTTCCAACCCACACTACCCCAAGTGATGCAGCCAACGTCTACCCAGTCTTAATCAATGGTCATTCATTTAATGTATACAGCAAGACATTCTTAGGGTTGGGCGGAGATGATGCCCGTAAGTATGTCAAAGCCTTTGATTACAACGCCAATAATGGCGGGGCTGCGTGTGATGCATCCACTGCGACGCCAGATAACACTCAAGAAAAAAGTGGTATTCAACTTTATCCCCGTGACCAGGTGACAGGGAGCTATCCATTTCCGACAAATACTTACGAAGGAACGCCATGGACCACACTTTCTATTAATTCTCTTTTACTTGTAGGCTCTCCAAGTTACTCCGTTCTCACCTGCTCTGGCATGTACAACACGATCGTCAATCAAGTCACGTCTCTTTCGAGAAATAATTATGGCACGTTTAATGAGGGTGGGCAGGTGACAATGGATTCATTTAAAGCCAATCTACAATCAAGTACTGCGTCATTTGTTGGGACGGATAATTTTTTCTACACATCAAAGGACATAGACTACAGCCCCTCAACGGGTTTTGATCCAACAGCGTTTCAACAACACCTAAATCATTATTGTACCGGCAGTTCTGTGGCACCTACCTTTAATGCGCAAAGCGTTTGTCCCAACGGCAACTTCATGAATACCTATTTATTTGGGACTTCAAGATTGTTTACGAGCAGTACCGCGACCTTCGCAGGCGTTCTCAATCCAAAAAATATTGCTGGTGATACGGTTCTTACCTGGACGCGTGGCTATCTACTATTGAAATATGCAAATTAATTTTTTACTAGGGGGTCACTCTTCTCGAGCCGGACGACGCATCAATTGCGCCACAGCATCCTTCGCGCTGATTTGACCTTGTAATAAGGCGCAGACAGCTTCGCAAATAGGCATTTCGATGTGATGAATGGCGGCCATAGTACAGACTTCAATGGCGTTTGATTTGCCTTCTACCACTTGACCAATGCTTTTTTCGGCAGTCATGATGTCAACGTTTTGTCCTAATTGTAGACCAAATCTGCGATTTCGAGATTGGTCATCGGTGCAGGTGAGCACAAGATCACCAATGCCTGCCAATCCCATGAAGGTTTCTTGGCGAGCACCCAAGCTCATTCCCAAACGGCTCATTTCCGAGAGTCCTCGCGTGATGAGCGCCGCTTTTGCATTAGCGCCAAAGTTTAAGCCATCACTGATCCCACAGGCAATCGCCAGTACGTTTTTCACAGCACCACAGAGTTGCACGCCAATGGTGTCATCGGTGAGATAGACCCGAATATTGTCATGATGAAGCAAATTATGTATCGTTTTGAGATATTTTGGATTGTTTCCAGCCATAACGAGCGCTGTGGGTAACTGTTGAGCGACTTCTTTTGCAAACGATGGACCTGAGATGACGGCAATAGAAAAATCTTCACCCCAAAGACTCCCTACCAACTGGCTCAAGAGGACGTGGTGTGCCATGTCTATGCCCTTGGTCAACCAAGATATGCCGTGCGTGGGTTTCTTGAGAAGAGGAAGTAGGCTTGCAAAGGCATGAGACGGCACGGCAATGATAAGCTCTGACGCCTCTGATTGACATTGATCTAAGGACGATGTGGGGGTAAGAGAGGGTGGTAAGGGGGCATTGGGTAAATATCGTTGATTCATCCGATGTTTTAACATATCCGAGATAAGTTGCTCATCACGCCCCCACAGCAACACGGGTTGACCACGGCTGGCAAGATGAATAGCGACGGCACTACCCCAGGAGCCAGCCCCTAGGATAGCGACAGGAGAGGATGTGTTAGTGGGTTTTTTCATCTTCTTTCTGGGATGCGGCTTTCTGCTTTTCTTCCATTTGTTGGATGTATAAAGCATCAAAATTGATGGGAGATAAGACTAATTGCGGAAAGCTACCCCGAATAACTTCAGCGGTGATGGTTTCACGCGCATAAGGAAACAGGATGTTGGGGCAGAAGCTTCCAAGGATGTGATCGAGTTGAGCAACTGGTGCACCCTGAATGGTGAAAATGCCTGATTGCTGTACTTCTATCAAGAAGGCCGTTTTGTCTTGATTTTTAACCGTAGCGGTGACGGTGAGCGTGACTTCAAACACGCCCTCATCCAAACGTTGATTTGAAGTATTGAGATCTAGGGATAAAGCAGGTTCCCATCGTTCTTGAAAAATGGCAGGGGTGTTTGAGGTTTCAAAGGACAATCCTTTGACATAAATTCGCTGAATCATAAATTGTGTATCAGGTGCATTAGGTGCTGTTTCTGCTGGTTCTGTCATGTTGTTTATCCATTATAAGATTATTTTTTTGTTGGTGATTTACCACTCTTTTTTTCCAGGGGTAAGCCAGCTGTTTGCCATGCGGTTATTCCGCCTGCCAACACCATGGGCTGTTGAAACCCTTGTGTGCGTAATGTAGCGGCTAAACCGCTGGATTGCAAACCACGGGCACAAACAAGGATCAACGGTTTGTTTTTGTATTTGTTCATGCGCTGTTGGTCAAAGTCATCTTTTGAGGAGCGAATGGCATGGATGATATGACCCGCACGAAAAGCTTCGGGATCACGTAAATCGATGACAACAGCTTGTTCGTGATTGATCATTCGGATAGCGTCAGCGGTAGAGAGTTCTTTTCCCCGTTTTTTTTGCGCGTAAAGTTCATTGACATAAATCAACAAAAGGATGGCTATGAATGACGCACAAAGCCCCAAATGATTTGTAATAAATTGCCCTAATTGTCCCATAAAAAACCTGTTGTCGTGAGCTTCACGCGAATTATCTCGGGTTTGATGTGAGAACGCAAGTCAAGCCGTAGGAAAGCCCATTTTTTCCCAAAGAGCGAAGCCACCTTCAACCGAATAGATCTCTTGATAGCCCAAGTCGAGAAGGGCATGGGCCGCAGTGAGTGATCTCACGCCTCCTTTGCAATGCAAATAAATGGGTGTCTCATGCTTAGGAGCTATGGCCGCAATGCGCTGGATAAGGTTGTCTTTTGGAATGTGGTGGGCGAGAGGGATGTGTCCCTCACGCCATTCGTTGTCTTCTCGAACATCAATCAAACAGAGTTTGGGATCGGCATCACGCCTTTTTTTTAAGGTTTCAACGTCGATTAAGTGTACTTTATGATTTGTCATGGGGTATCTCTCTTCTGGGGGATAGGGTGAGGGTCGAGTGATGGATAAACCAATAAATGGTGGCGGTGAACACGCCTCCTATCAAGGTTGCAAAGGCCCAAGTAGCGGCTGATACCAGGGCGGGACGTTGCCCGCGTTGGTATAAGTGACCAGCATCTCGCGCCACGGCACCTGCAAAAATCACATGAAGGATGGCATTAATCACGAGGAACATCACATAAAAACTTTGAAGCTGGTGATTATATTGTTGCAACAAATCAGCTAACATCAATAAAGTTCCTTATGATCCTTAATGCGTTATCATAACGTAAAATGTGAGAAATACCATGCCATCGTTTGAAATTCCAGTCCCTCATTTGACAACCGCACACTCAGGCCCTTTACATCCCGTTGAGGAGGTTCTCCTTAATGAGGTGACTCGTATCGAGGCTTGGTTTCGTAAACAATGGCAAAAGACCCCGGCGCCTATCACATCATCTGTTGATTTGCGTCATGCAGGCTTTAAGCTTGCCCCTGTGGATACCAATTTATTTCCTGCGGGATATAATAATCTGAACCCTGAGTTTTTGCCATTATGTATTCAAGCGGCCCAATCCACGCTGGTGGGTGATTTTCCTGGTTGTTTGAATATTTTATTATTGCCGGAAAGTCATACCCGAAACGCATATTACATGAGCAGCTTGAGCGTGTTGCGCGATATTTTTGCCAAAGCTGGGTTTGATGTTCGCGTGGGTAGTTTGGATGCAGAGCTGACGTCTTCCAAAGAGTTTATGGTCAATACAAATGACTCTATACGAATTGAGCCGATACAACGCAAAGGAAATCGGTTGCAATTAGCAGATTTTCAACCTTGTTTGTTGTTGTTGAACAATGATTTGTCAAATGGTATTCCAGATGTATTAAATGGCATCGAGCAGCGCATTCTTCCAACACCTAAGCTGGGTTGGAATTCTCGTCTGAAATCCAGTCATTTTCAATTTTATAGCGAAGTGGCTTCAGAGTTTGCAGCTCTTGTAAAAATGGATTCTTGGTTGATTGATCCTATGTTCAGCGCTGTGGATGATATGGATTTTATGGCACAAACTGGCGTGGATGAGTTGGCGCAAAAAGTGGATGAGCTGCTGGCCAAAATTCGTGAGAAATATGCGGCATATGAGGTCTCAGATACGCCTTTTGTGGTGGTCAAAGCGGATAATGGCACTTATGGTATGAGTGTGATGATGGTACAAGACGGCGCTCAATTGTTACAGATGAATCGGAAGCAACGCACCCGAATGGCTGCCAGTAAAGGCGGTAACAAGGTGACTCGGGTGTTGATTCAAGAAGGGGTGTATAGTTTTGAGTCCATGCTCGATGGTTCGGTGGCAGAGCCTGTGGTTTATATGATTGGCCCATTCGTTGTCGGTGGTTTTTATCGAGTGCACCAAGGGCGGGGAACAGATGAAAATTTGAACACACCGGGCATGCATTTTGAGCCCTTAGCTTTTGCTCATGCGTGTAATGTTCCTTGTAGAGATTTACGCGTAGTGGATATGCCTAATCGATTTTATGCCTACGGTGTGATAGCCCGTTTGGCGTCTCTTGCTGCCGCTCGAGAAACGGCAGCGCTTGTGGAGGTATGATGAAACTCGCACTCCTGATGGATCCTCTTCACACTTTAAAACCGTATAAAGATTCCTCCGTCGCTATGATAAAAGCCGCAGAAGGCATGGGTTGGTTATGTGCCTATTTTACACCTTCGGATTTGTTTTGTCGGGATGGACATGCTTTCGCTAAAATGTCTCAAGTGAGGGTATCCGATGTGACAAAGCCAGATTGGGCTCAAATCACACCGATGGGTGAGAAGCCCCTGTCTTTTTTTGATATTCTGCTGATGCGAAAAGATCCTCCTTTTAATATGGAATATATTTATTCAACCTATGCGCTAGAATTGGCAGAAAAAGAAGGGGTATTGGTAGCTAATAAACCGCAAAGTTTGCGGGATGCCAATGAGAAATTTTTTACGCTAAATTTCCCACAATGTTGTCCACCGACGCTAGTGAGTCGAGACATAGAGCGATTGCGAGCCTTTTGGAATGAACATCAACGCGTGATTTTTAAACCCCTTGAAGGCATGGGAGGGAACTCTGTTTTTCACGTTGAAAAGGACGCACGTAATCTCTCCGTTATCCTAGAGGTATTAACTCATGGAGGAATGGTCAATATCATGGCCCAGCATTACATTCCTGAGATAAGCACGAGTGGAGATAAACGTATTTTAATGATTCATGGAAAACCTGTGCCTTTTGCCTTGGCTAGAATCCCAGCCCCTGGGGAGTTACGGGGTAATTTGGCGGCGGGGGCTACCGGGGAAGTGGTTCCTTTGACAAAACGGGATCACTGGATTTGTCAAGAGATTGCGCCTTTGCTTAAAGCGAAAGGTCTGTATTTTGTGGGCTTGGATGTCATTGGAGATTATCTTACTGAAATCAATGTCACCAGTCCCACGTGTATCCGAGAAATTGAAGCTGAAACAGGCCTTGATATTGCGGGCGATTATTTGCGCTGTTTGGGTTCCTTGGTGCGATCCTAAGTGACAGACACTGATGTTTTTGTAACATTTTGCGCCGTGGTCAACGGAAACTGGGAAGGCACGCTGTTCGCAGGTTTTTTAATAGCACCCTTTTTGTCAGCGTCTTCATCTACATAAAGCGCGCCATCGTTGGGTGTTTCTCCGGTGATGAGGAACTGTCGATGTTGCAAATAGGCATCTCTGATGAAGGCGTATCTATCTAACCCTTCGTCCAACAAGCTATCTGTCTCGAGCATCTGCGAACGCAAGTCCACATAGCGCAAACCCAGAAGGCCATAAAGAATCCCATCATTTGAAATGTAGGGGTAGGGCGTGAATAAGGCATAATCAAACATCATGCCCATGCCATCTCTGATGGTGCTTGGGCCTAAGAAAGGAATGACAATGTAAGGTGATTTTTTATCACCCCATTTGGCAAACGTTAGGCCGCTGTCATTGCTGTGAGGGGGCAAATCAAAGGTACTGGCGACATCGATAAATCCAGCGACGCCGAAGGTGGAATTGACTAAAAATCGCCAAGAGTCTTTGATGGCATAATGACCTTCGGCTTGCAACAGATCGTTTGCTACGGTGGGCAGTAGATTCATATTATTATAAGCGTTGTTGATGCCAGCGCGAACAAATGATGGCAGGACCGCCTTATAGAGTTTGGCTGCAGGCTTTAATATGGCAGCATCTATCGCCATATTAAACATATGCGTTTTTCGGTTGTAATATTCATAGGGATCCTCAGGATTTGTGCCTTTTGCAACACAACCTGATAAAAATAAGCCCATGATGGAAGCTGAACACAGAGAGATAAAGCGCATTTTTTCTATTTTTAAGAAACCAAAGAAGATAGTACACTAGGGCGTATTGATAATTCTACCTTTTCTAGCTCGATCTTTGCGGTTGACTTTGGATTATATACCCTCTTTGTTCCACTACCATCTTGTTGAAAACTCTGACAGAATTAATGAGACGACGTACTAGGGCCTGTCGACAATTCTGAGCTGTGGATTACCCAGCGTCTGAATTTAATTGAAGTATCTCTCTACTGGCTTGTACTAGAGCATCGATGATGCCTGGTTCTCGGTCTGAGTGGCCTGCATCTCGTATGATCCGTAAATGCGATGCTGGTAGGGCTTGGTGAAGTGACCAGGCGCCTGCTAATGGACATACCATATCGTATCGACCATGAACGAGGTGACAAGGCATGTGACGAATTTTGTGGGCGTCGGTGAGGATTTGATCTTCTTTGATGAAATAGTTGTTTTTAATGTAGTGGGATTCCAGGGTAGCGAGCGATAGTGCAAAATGAGGGTCACTGTATTGATCAATCACAAACATATGAGGTTGCAGGCTGCTACAATGGGCCTGCCAAAGGGCCCAATTTTTAGCGGAGGCCATGCGAACCAATTCATTTGACCCTTGCAAGCACGTGTTGTAATAATTTGGGATGTCGTTTTGTTCGTCTAAGGGGACTTGGCTGATGAATTCTTGCCAATGATCAGGATAGATGAGACTTGCACCGCATTTGTAGAACCAATCGATGTCTTGTCTTCTTCCTAAATAAACTTGATGTAATAATAATCCTTTGATCTGTTGTGGAAATCTTTGGGCATACAGGAGCACCCCAACCCCCACCGAAGAGGACGAATCGGTCAATTTTTAAAAGATCACGGACGGCCTCTATATCCTCTAAAATATCTTCTGTTTGGTTATGTAGGATTGAGGCATGGGGTGTCGAACGCCCACAGCCTCGTTGATCAAAAATCACAATACGATATGCTTGAGGGTCGAAAAATCGACGCAAATGGGAATCGCCGCCAGCACCAGGGCCTGGGTGAAGCACCATCACTGGCATGCCATTTGGGTTGCCGGTTTCTTCAATATAAAGGTTATGGGGTTTCGTCACGGCAAGTTCGTGACATGCATAAGGTTTGATAGCGGGATATAGTGTATGCATTGTTAGCTCGATATTTTTGATATGGCTAAAAACAGTATATACTGCGCGCACCGTATATCATAGGATGCTTTGTTTTTTGGTGAATTATCTATGGCAATTGCAGCGTGTTTGGATGGGCTTAATGAGCATCAGTGCAGTGCAGTGACAGCTCCTGTGGGTCATGTTTTGGTATTGGCGGGAGCAGGGTCTGGTAAAACGCGTGTTTTGGTGAGTCGAATTGCTTGGATGGTGGAGAATGCTGGTTTATCCATTCACTCCATTCTTGCCGTCACCTTCACCAACAAAGCAGCAGGTGAAATGAAGTCTCGCCTGAGTCAGTTATTGTCGATGCCAATGGAGGGTTTGTGGGTCGGAACTTTTCATGGCTTGTGTCATCGTTTGTTGCGCCGTCATTATCAAGAAGCCCGATTACCCGCACAATTTCATATTTTGGACAGTGAGGATCAAGCACGCGTGATAAAACGAGTGATTCTCTCTCTACAATTGGATGTGGATCAATGGCCGGTCAAACAAGCCCAATCCTTCATCAATAATAATAAAGATGAAGGGCTACGACCTCAGCATGTCCAGGTTTTGTCTTATGGTCCTGGTCGGACTTTACTTGCCATTTATTCAGCGTATGAACAAGCGTGCTCCCAGGCGGGCGTGATAGATTTTGCTGAAATACTACTCCGATGTCATGAGCTTCTCCGTGACAACGCTCACTTGTTGGCCCATTACCAGGAACGGTTTCAAGCCATTTTGGTTGATGAATTTCAAGATACGAACACGATTCAATATGCTTGGATTAAGTTGCTCGCAGGGACAAAGGCCGTTGTGATGGCTGTTGGTGATGATGACCAGTCGATTTATGGTTGGCGAGGGGCAAAAATTGAAAATATTCAAAGATTTTCACGAGATTTTGCGAACACGCAGTTGATCCGGCTTGAGCAAAATTATCGATCGACCGCAACCATTCTCGAAGCGGCTAATGCCTTAATCACTCATAACACCTCTCGAATGGGCAAAGATTTATGGACTTCTGGGGATCGGGGTGAAAAAATCGTGGTTTATGGTGCATTTAATGAGCTAGACGAAGCTCGTTTTGTGAGTGAGCGTATCATCATGGCCATGGGGCAGGGGTGTTCGGCTGATGAGATAGCCATTTTATACCGCTCTAATGCGCAATCTCGAGTCATCGAGGAAGGATTATTGCGAGCGGGGATTCGTTATCGTATTCATGGGGGGGTTCGGTTTTTTGAGCGAGCTGAAGTGAAAGATACGCTTGCTTATTTGCGTCTGATCTCAAATCCTGATGATGATACGGCTTTTGAGAGAGTAGTTAACTTTCCAACGCGCGGGATGGGTGAAAAAACGTTGGATGAACTGCGCAGTCAAGCCCGCTCTCATCAGGTGTCTTTATGGCAAGCTGCGAGTATTGTCTTGACAGCCAACGAATTGCCACAACGAGCAGCTCTCGCCTTGACGAAATTTAAAGCACTCATTGACCATCTTCGAGAGGATGCCTCGCGTCTTGAATTGGATGAGCAGGTGGGTGAAGTCATCATCAAAAGCGGTTTGCAGGCGCATTTTCAGAAAGAGAAAGGGGAAAAAGCTGAATCACGATTTGAGAATTTGCAAGAGCTTGTTAGTGCTGCCAAACAATTTCGTTATGAGCAAGACATCGAGCAGGAATTGCCACTGCTGGTGGCATTTTTAGCTCATGCCTCACTTGAAGCCGGAGAGATGCAAGCTGAAGCACATGAACCTTCCGTTGGTATGATGACCCTGCATGCGGCCAAGGGGCTTGAATTTCCTCATGTTTTTATGGTGGGTATGGAGGAGGGCTTATTTCCTGGCAGACAATCGATGGAAGATTCCAAACGGCTTGAAGAAGAACGGAGACTTTGCTATGTCGGGATGACTCGGGCGAAAGAGAAGCTTATTCTTTCTTATGCAGATATTCGGCGGATTTATGGACGTGAAGAATATCATCGCCCTTCACGGTTTTTGAAGGAATTGCCAGAAGCTTTGCTAGAGGACGTGCGTACAAAGTCACGATTTATGCCACCGACACCCTCTTACTCACCACCAAGGAATGAGTCAGCCTTTCGCTTGGGACAGAGCGTTCGTCATGCGGTATTTGGGGCTGGGGTGATCTTAGCGGTCGAAGGGGGTGGTGCGCATACAAGAGTGCAGGTCCAATTTGAAGATCAGAGCTCGAAATGGTTGGTATTAGCGTATGCGAAACTTGAATTTATTTGACACAAATGCTAGGGTCTATTGGTCGAAAAATCTTAAAAGGGGAAAGGTGTGAAATTAAAGAAATTAGTAACAGCATGTGCTTTGATGGCCGTTGTGGCATCACCGATGCTTATGGCAGACACTACGTTGTCCGCTGAACAAAAGAAAGAAGTAGAACAAGTGGTCCATGATTACTTGGTGAAAAACCCAGAGGTGTTGGTTGAAGTATCCCAAGTTTTACAACAAAAGCAGCAAAAAAATGTACAACAACAAGCGAAATCTGCCATCGCTGACAATGCCAGTCAGTTGTTCAGTGGGCCATTGGCTGTCGCTGGTAACCCCAAGGGCAATGTGACGATGGTCGAATTTTTTGATTATCAATGTATTCATTGTAAAAAAATGGCACCAACCATTGCTGGTTTAATTCAAAAAGACAGCAACTTGCGTGTGGTTTATAAAGAGTTTCCAATCTTTGGCAAGAGTTCAGAGGTAGCTTCTCAAGCGGCTCTGGCTGCTGGCATGCAAGGCAAATATATGCAAATGCATGATGCATTGCTCAAAGTTGAAAAGCGCCTAGATGATCAAATTGTAATGAACACTGCTCAATCTATTGGTTTGGACATGACAAAACTTAAAAAAGACATGAGCAGCAAAGAGGTGACTCAGGTTTTGGATGCTAATCGTCAATTGGCAGAAAAAATGCATTTGATGGGGACGCCAGCTTTTGTGATAGCGTCAACGCCAGCAGGACTCTTTAATGCTAAAATAGAGGCTTCATTTGTTCCTGGTGCCGCCACTGAAGATGTGTTGCAAGAACTCATCAAAAAGGCTTCCTCAAACGGTTAATGCCTAACCCTTGTTCCAGATATGGGGCAAGGGCGTTTTTTTTAGAGATTTCCATGAAAAAACCAACCACGTTCCAAGAGATGATTTTTACATTGCAACATTTTTGGGCGGCAAGGGGTTGTGTTGTGTTGCAACCGCTCGATCTTGAAGTGGGGGCTGGGACGTTTCATCCTGCCACGTTTTTGAGAGCCATTGGGCCTGAACCCTGGTCTGCGGCGTATGTACAGCCATCCAGAAGGCCTACAGATGGTCGGTATGGCGAAAATCCAAATCGTGGACAACATTATTATCAATTTCAAGTGGTGTTAAAACCTTCACCGTTGGATATTCAGGATCAATACTTGGATTCCTTGCGAGCGTTGGGTGTTGATCCCTTGGTGGATGATATCCGTTTTGTTGAAGACAATTGGGAGTCTCCCACTTTAGGCGCGTGGGGTTTGGGATGGGAAGTTTGGCAAAATGGGATGGAAGTTTCGCAGTTTACTTATTTTCAACAAATCGGTGGTTTGGCTTGTAAACCTGTGACGGGTGAACTGACTTATGGACTTGAGCGGCTGGCGATGTCACTTATGGGCGTTGACAGCATGTTTGACTTGCCCTGGAGTGAGTCTAGTTCAGGTGTCGTTACTTATGGTGAAGTCTTCCATCAAAATGAGGTGGAAATGTCTGCCTATCATTTTGAGCACGCGGATGTTGACGCGTTGTTTGCCCAATTTGACTATTATGAAGCACAATCTCAAAAGTTGGTGGCTTTGCAATTGCCCATACCTGCTTATGAAATGGTCATCAAAGCATCACACACGTTTAATGTGTTGGATGCACGTCATGCCATTTCGGTCACCGAGAGACAGAGAACTATTTTGCGAGTCAGGCAATTGTCTATGGCAGTTGCAGAGGCTTATTTACAGGCGCGGTCTGCATTAGGGTTTCCAATGCTAAAAAAGAGTTTAAGTGATGGGTTGTGATTTATTATTTGAGTTAGGTACAGAAGAGTTGCCCTCAGGTTCTGTGCGTCCTTTGGCTCAAGACTTGGCTAGTCGAATGGTGCAAGCCCTGGCTGCAGCAAACATTCAACATGGCGAGGTTCGCCATTTTTCAACGCATCGGCGCATTGCTGTTTTGATGAAGGATGTGCAATCGATGTGTGGCCTTCAGACCATATCTCGTCGAGGCCCCTCTGTGGCATTGTCGCTGGATAAAGCAGGGGATCCCTTGCCGTCGTTACTAGGATTTGCCAAATCCTGTGGTGTAGAAGTGAGTGATCTCAGCCGATCTAAGACCGAAAAAGGGGAGTGGTGGATTTATGATGCCGTCAAGCCCCCTGAAAAAACGAAAGATGTGTTAGCTCAGATCATTCACGAATCCCTTCTGAAACTTGACATCGCAAAGCCGATGCGCTGGGGTGCAGGCGAGCTTAGCTTTGTGCGGCCTGTTCATTGGGTGGTCTTGCTTTTCGGTGATGAGGTGGTGGATGTCAAGGTGTTGGGCGTGACGTCCGGTCGGAAAAGTTTCGGACATAGATTTCATCACCCAGAAGAAATCACCATCACAAGTCCTCGAGCTTATCCCTCCCTGATGAAAGAGGCCTTTGTGGTGGCTGATTTCTCCGAACGGCGTCAAATGATTGTAGAGCAAGTCCTGCATCAGGCTGAGCTTCTGAAGGCTAACGTGATCATGCCTGATGCTCTTATTGACGAAGTATGCTCCATTGTTGAGTGGCCACAGGCTTTGCTCGCACATTTTGATGCGGGTTTTCTTGACGTTCCCGCAGAAGCGCTGATTGCGGCTATGCAAGTGCATCAAAAATGTTTTTCCGTATGTGATGCAGAGGGCCGTTTATTGCCGCATTTTATCACGGTGGCAAATCTTGCCAGTACGCATCCCTTGCGGGTTATTGCAGGCAATGAGAAAGTCATGCGCGCGCGCTTGAGTGATGCGGCCTTTTTTTACAAACAAGATCAACGCCAACCCCTCAGCCATTATTTTGAGGCTACCTCACGAGTGATTTTTCAGGCACGATTGGGGAGTTTGCAGGACAAAATGCAGAGGATGCAAGCGATGATCTCGCATCTCGTAGCGCCATTGCAATTGAAAGAAGAAGATGCTTTGCGTGCTGCAGAATTATCCAAATGCGATCTGATGACGGGGATGGTGGGTGAATTTCCTGAGTTACAGGGGATCATGGGGGCTTACTATGCACGACATGATCTAGAATCTTTGGCAGTTTCCGAAGCCATCAAAGAGCATTAT
This sequence comes from Legionellales bacterium, assembly GCA_026399195.1. GTDB lineage: Bacteria > Pseudomonadota > Gammaproteobacteria > Legionellales > Legionellaceae > JAPLRK01. Next base: position 40,497 of record JAPLRK010000078.1, on the reverse strand, counting down.
TTACCACGATTTTCTGCAGATGACTTGCCTTCCTCGACCTTAGGAATTGCCTTATCCATGGCGGATAGACTGGATACCCTCGTCGGATCTTTTGCCATAGATCAAAGGCCAACGGGGGTTAAAGATCCCTTTAAGTTGCGACGACATGCATTGGCGATGGTGAGATTGCTTTTAAGTACCAAGGCCCAACTGAGCCTTTCAACGTTGATAAGTCAAGCTCTAGAAGCTTACGGTGAAGGCTTGAAGCCAAATGTTGCATCTATGGCACAATTAAAACCCTTCATTCTTGAGCGGTTGCAGTCATACTATCAGTCTCAAGGGATTTCTTCGTCATTGGTTCAAGCAGTATGCAAACGGCAGGATGATTGGACTTATGATGCAAGTCAACGAATTTCAGCGATGTTGACCTTTGAATCGCAGGGAGAGTCTGCCATTTTGTCGGCTTTGTGTAAACGAGTTTCTCATTTGTTGAAACAGGCCTCTTTGCCGGCAGGCGATGTTGAGGTCGATGCAAAGCGCCTCATAGAACCTGCTGAAATCGCGTTATATGAACGTGTTTTAAGCGTCGAGCGCGAAGTGGTTCCTGAATACGTTGCGGGAGATTATGGGCGAATTCTTAGCCACTTGGCTGTTCTTGCGAGTCCTGTGGCTCTTTTTTTTGAACAAGTGATGGTCATGGTTGATGATAAGGCCCTACGCGAAAATCGATTGCGATTATTGACTCGTGTGCAACAGGTGTTGCACGGCGTTGCAGATCTCTCCTTATTATGAAGAAACTCATCATCTTAGACAGGGATGGCGTCATCAATCAGGATTCCCTCGAGTATATCAAATCACCCGATGAAGTGATCTTGTTGCCTGGGAGCTGTGAAGCCATTGCCAGATTACATCATGCGGGCTACAACATTGCGGTGGCTACGAACCAATCAGGCATTGCGAGAGGTTATTATGATCCGGCGCAGCTCGCGTCTATCAATGAAAAACTGATCTCTTCGGTGTCGGCTGTCGGTGGGCAGATCGATTGGATTATCTATTGTCCACATATGCCTGATGCGGGTTGTTCCTGTCGAAAACCCAAACCTGGGATGTTGTTGTCCATTGCGGAACATTTTGGATGTGCCCTCACCGATGTCCCCTTTGTTGGGGATAGGGTATCGGATATTCAGGCCGCTCGAGCTGCTGGCGCGATTCCCATGGTGGTGCTCTCACCCATGACGGATAGGTTGGGCCTTGCCTCATACCCACAAGTGCCGGTGTATACGTCGCTTGCTGAATGTGTGGATGCCCTGTTGTCAGCCCAATGACGAGTTTGGTTTTTTTAGATGATATTTTAACCTTGCAAAGTGAGGGCTTCAGTCCTTTGTGGGTTGATTTTAGCCATTTGATATGGCAAAAACGTCGAGATGCTGGAAAAAAACAAGGGTTGGTTCGGGCGTGTAAGCCTGCATCAGGCTTGCGCATTGTAGATGCCACGGCAGGTTGGGGGCGTGATGCTGCCATATTGGCAAGTTTTGGTGCGCAGGTCTTGATGCTTGAACGACATCCCGTGGTATCGGCTTTGCTTCAGGATGGTCTAAGACGCCTTTCGAAGGACTCACCCTTGGATTTGAGCTTGCTGCCAGTAGAGGCTAAGTCCTATCTGCAACCCTTACTCCCTGAGGATTACCCTGATGTGATCTATCTCGATCCCATGCATCCTGTACGCCAAAAATCAGCATTGGTCAAAAAAGAGATGCAAGTGTTGCAAAACATGATAGGGAAAGACACCGATGTCCTCGAATTACTGCATTTGGCCTTAACCCGAGTTCGACAGCGCGTGGTGGTCAAATGGCCACAACGCGCCGCACCTTTACTTAAGCCGACGCGCAGTATTAGTGGTAAAACGATTCGTTTTGATGTTTATGAGAGATCCTAATATTCATTCAGTTCTTCACGCAATCTCTTTTCATCAGACAAATCTTCAATGCGTCGTCTTCTTTCTAATTTGGTGGTTTGAATGGATTTTTCTGAGGGTACTGGGACATCGCTCGCGGGCAAATCGTGTTCAATATCGTGTTCCTTCATGTTTATTCTCCTTGGGACCCAACGGATAACGCTCCTTATGCACGGCAAGAAATTAGCATATATTTCCATCAAGGGCCAGAAGATTTTTAGATAGTCGGCCCCCCCGGCCCCGGGATGGGAACAGCAGCAGGAACAGCAGGAGTCGCTCTAGCTTTATGGTCAGCTACCACCTTTGCCATCATGCTCTTATACTCCCTGTCAACAACCGGTTTTGCGTCCTGTTTTCCTGCGCGCATGACGTCATCCACGGCCCCCGTTCTTTCTTGGGCATTTGTTTTGGCTTGGGCGCGTACTTGAGCCAATCGTCCTTGAAGATCGTCGGATGCGTATAAATCGTTAATGGAGGTTTCTTTGCCATTGACCATGACGGTTACCTGAGATTTTTTAGTGGTGCCACCTTTGCCATCCGGTACGTCTTCGGATACTTGGTCATCATAGCCCGCCTCAAGTGCTGATTCAAAGACTACGCGAGCAAATTGCAAGGCTTTTTCTTGTATCTCTTTTTGTTCTTCTTCATTAGCAGGTTTCATGTTACGACCATAATTAATGGTTAAGGTCGTGGTTGTCTTGCCGGTGGCTTTGAGTGCTTCCATCATGGTAAGACAATCGTTTTTAAATTTATCGGGGTAATAATAAGGATTAAGAACACTAAAGCGATGGGGACATTTTATCGAAAATCCCTGGGTTGGATCATAAGTGACGTCAAGACCCGAGTTGGTTTTAAACGTATTCAAAGTCCCCAAAAAAACGTGTTTGTAATAATCAGAATCTGATTCTTGTTCTTGTCCAGCTGTGACCGCGCCAGCGGCTTGTTTATGTTCTCTTTTTAAGCGTTCAAATTCACTTTTATTCTTGGGATGATTCAACTTATTGAAAAATATTTTTCTCAGAGAGAGTGCTATGGCTTGTTGCATTTTATTTTCAGAAGCTTGCAGGCTTTCTTGAAATTTCTTTAATTCCGCGTCTTGAGCCTCTTTTAATGCAGCCTGCATGTCATTCTTGACGGCGGTGACCTCCTCGAGGAGCGTTAAATTGCAACTGTCTCTTAATTGTTTTACAAAGTCGCTGTCAGTGTTATCAGGCTTTGTTGCAAATAGTTTGTCAATATTTGCTTTTTCATCGGCATGTTGATCTGTGATTTTTTTGCTGGTCTCGCTGGTTAAGCTGGATAGAAGGGCTATCACATGGTAGGGCGTACAGCGCTCGGAGGGATCATTGAATTTTTCTTTGATTTTATCGATAGCCGCTTTATAGTGAGCGATAGTATCTGAAGTCTCTGTGAGCGGCTCGAGCGCTTTACTGATTTTGTCGCGCACACCAGTTGCGGCAGGTTTGTTCGTGCTTTTGGTGAGTTTGGTGTCCATGGCCTCGCCAGACACCTTAACTTTAGCAAAACCCGCCCCATTGACGGCGCATAGCCTCTCTTTTTCATATGTTTCAATCGGCTCTACCGCCGGTAAGGACGCATCATCCACCCAGATACTTTTACGGTACTGTGCATAGGTCTCTACCGCTTGATCAGCCCCTGTTGGATGATATTTTTCAACACCGCCCCATCTGTAAGGTAGGATACCCATAGTGTTCCAAAAAAAAAGTGTGTTTCGTAAAGTGTAGCATTGAATGATTAACAGATCATTAAGGATCTGGAGCGAAAAAACAGGAAGTTATTTCGCTCCAGATCCTAAGTCCCTACCAAGCGGCAATGGCCGCATCTCCAAATAATTCATGCGCTTTTTCCTTAACTTCTGGCGCATTCATGGCTTTAACGAAGTTCTGGAGCTGTTCTTTTTTCGGGCTGTTTTCCCGAATGACAATCAAATTGACATAAGGCGAGTCCTTCCCCTCCAGGAATAACGCATCTCGCGAGGGGACAAGGCCTGCGGGAATAGCGAAGGTGGTATTGATGACCGCCGCATCGACATCGTCTAAAATTCTCGGCAATTGAGCGGCATCTAGTTCTTTGAATTGGAGTTTCTTGGGGTTGGTCGCAATGTCTCGTACGCTCGCATGAAGTGACTTTTTGAGCGTTATTAAACCTGCTTTTTTTAACAGCAATAATGCGCGAGCTTCATTGCTTGGATCATTGGGTAGGGCAATGACGGCGTGATCAGGCAATTGTTTGAGGGATTTGAATTTGGTGGAATAAACCCCTGTCGGATACACAAAGGTTTTACCCAAAACCTCTAAGTGGTAGCCATGGGCTTTTGAGGCGGCTTGTAAGTAGGGTAAATGTTGATAAATATTGGCATCTAAGCTGCCATCTTCCAAGGCCTCATTGGGGAGATTATAGTCGTTGAATTCCACAATTTTGACGGTGAGCCCATAACGCTCTTGCGCGATTTTTTGCGCGACCTCCACAAGCTCAGTCTCAGGTCCCGAAATGGTCCCTACAATCAGAAGATTCGGGGATGGTTTGCCGCAGCTCAATAACGACAAGCATAACAGAACAAGACCTAACTTACGCATACCCCCACTCCCTAATCATGAATAAAACGACGAGTCAATCGGTCGCCGACAGTTTGTAATAATTGAACCATGATAACAAGGATAGCCAATGTCGCAAGCATCACGCCCATATTGAATCGCTGGTAACCATAACGAATGGCCAGATCACCTAAGCCACCCGCCCCCACGGTTCCTGCCATGGCTGAGTAATTGACCAGCGTGATCGCGGTGACCGTCATCGCGTGAATCAATGAGGGCATGGATTCAGGGATCAAGACATATCGGATGGTTTGCCAGGTGTTGGCCCCCATCGCAAAACTCGCTTCAATAAGACCTGAGGGTAAGCTTTGGTACATGCCGTCGACAAGACGCGCAAAAAAAGGAGTGGCTCCAAGGCTAAGTGGCACCATGGCGGCATGTAGACCAATTGAGGTGCCGACCAACCACCGAGTAAAGGGAATGAGGGCGACTAACAAAATGATGAACGGGATGGAGCGGCTTAAGTTGATGAAACTTGCCAATAGCCGATTCAAGGGTCGATTGGGTTTGATTTTGCTCGTGGTAAAAAGCAGCGTGCCCAAAGGTAGACCTAAAAGAATGGCAAAGAAGGTGCTAGCCAAGACCATATAAAGGGTCTCAGCAGTAGCTATGAATAAATCATAAGCCAGGATCAGTGACATACCCTAGAACCTCCACAGATAGGCTGAAATGTTCACAGCGCTTGATGAATGATTTTAACACGGTTTTGTTGGCGTCAAGCTCGACAATTAAAACGCCGCAGGTGAC
>JAPLRK010000078.1:0-35133 GCA_026399195.1 Legionellales bacterium | reverse complement strand
GTTCTCGACTCAATTGACTGATGAAGGGCATGGTAGATCCTTCCCCTTCAAAAAGAAGGCGCAGTAAGGGTTTGTGGTTAGGAACGTCTGTCAAACAATGGGTGAGACAAGAGGGCAATTGCGGACTTAATTGGGTATACAACAGGTTTCGTACCAGGCTTTTTTTATGAGAAAACACCGTAGATAGCGCGGCAGTTTCAATGATTTTTCCTGCCTCCATGATGGCCACTCGATGACAAATTTGTTTTACCACCGCCATTTCGTGCGTGATGAGCACGATGGTGATGCCATAGAGGGCATTGATTTTTTTTAAGAGAACTAAAATGGCATCCGTCGTTTCAGGATCAAGAGACGACGTTGCTTCATCACAAAGCAAGATTTTGGGCGAACAACTGAGGGCTCTGGCAATGGCAACGCGTTGTTTTTGACCGCCGCTGAGTTGTAGGGGATAGGCGCGTAGCTTTTTAGATAATTCCACAAGAGGGGCGAGTTCATTGATTTTTTGATGAATGATCGCTTCCTCGATGCCTTGAATACGCATCGGTAAAGCGATGTTGTCATAGACCGATAAGGCGTTGACCAAATTAAAATGTTGGAAAATGATGCCGATTTTGTGACGTGCCATGCGAAGCGCTTTAGGAGACATCTCGGTGATGTTTTCACCGTCCACCACCACTTGGCCTTTTTCGGGACGCTCTAATAAATTGATGCATCGCAATAAAGTCGATTTCCCAGCCCCACTTTTGCCAATGATGCCAAAAATTTCACCTTCTTGAACAAATAAACCAATTTTGTGCAAGACCACATGCCCATCAAAAGATTTCGTTACTCCAGACAATTCAATCATGTCTTTACCAGGGTTGACAGCCGGCGGGTTGCTATAAAGAGGGGATTAGATCGCCCGCTTTAGCCGTATTTTCAACAAAAGAGTTCAGTTGAGCGCCCGCAAGCTGAGGGTTCAAATCGGCGCATTTAAAATTATACATGAGTTCTTGTGCTGCGCAATCTTAAGTTTATGTTTGTGAAGGTCGTGTGTCTACAAACAATCAATACTGTACTATAATAGGGTTGTATGTAAAAAATGCGGAGTTACTCATGGTGGAATATGCTCAAAAAATTGCTGATATATTGTCCAATTTAGAGTCACAGCCAATGGGTTTGGTGATCGCTGAATTAAGTTGGGATGATATTCAAGTGATGGATACCGAGGTGCTTTCTAAAATCGAAAATTTAGAGCATAGACACTTGTTGAGGGAGGGGCTAGTTAAACGGACTACTGACATAGGTCAGGAAACCTCTACTGCTCATGAAGAGAACATGAGCGTCAGCGGCCAACGCTCTCTTTTGCTTAAAAAAATAACCCGCTTGACCTTACACGATTTACATGATCTGTCCTTCAGATCACAATTTATTCAAAAAGCCAGTCAAGACGAGTTGTTTTTTATTCTGAGGCAATTAACAAAAGACGAACATGATAAAGAATTGTCCTTATTCCTCTATGAAGCGTTAGAGAAACGATCCCCTGATTGGAAAGTTGAATACATGACCTTTAGGAAAACAATGCTGAAGGACTCTACTATCCAAGTAGTTCAGTGGGGACATGTGATTCAAAAATTTAAAGAGACGAACCATGAATTGCTAGTAGCGGCTCAAGTCCAACCTGTCCCTCTTAAAGTTAAAAAAACTTCAAATTTTCAGCCTATCCTTAATTTCTTCAACTTTATCGGTCGTTTCTTTATTTACGTTGTCAATCTTATTAGTAGATCATTCAATACTTTCTTCAGTCTTTTGAGTGGATTCTGGAAAAAAACAGGCGATAACCAATCACCTTCCATCGCAATTTCTTCTCCTGTGGTGCTCTCAGAATCAGAAGCAGAAACGTACGAACAAATGTCGGTAGCTGGTGAACAATATGTCGCCACCTCTACGGGAAAAAGTATCTTCGGAGATGAGAAACGAAAATCGGAAGATCGAGCCGCATCCATGCAAGCTCGTTTCGGGATCACTTTGGCTTCGCAAGTTGTAGCAGGATCTGTGGGAAAAAGGCATGGGAGGATCATGAGTGTTGCTGGTTCATTAGTAGAATCAGAGGACGACTTCTCAGCAATTCAGCAGGTCGTAGACGCTCTGGCCTCAAAAGACAAGACTAATCCGTTCAATGCTAATCATGTCTTTGCTTCTCCTGGTGACGATGCCATCGTGACCGCCATGGAGTCACAAAACATGGAGAGTATTCTTAAAAATCCTAATCTACTGAGCTCAATTGGATTGAGTTTTTCAGATGAAGAGTTACAAGAAATTGAGCGCTATAAAAGGAATACCGATCGCTCCAGGCCGTTAAACCATGCCATTATTCATTTTGCACAGTCATTTGGTGGTTATGATAAAGAGCAGATGGAGAAAGGTATCTTTAAGGAAAAAAAACCAGTAGAGGTCTTTAAAACGGAAAATGATCTATTTATCAATCAGCTTCAAGCGTTAAGCAAATCCGTTTTGAAGGCATGCAGTGAGCTTGAGGAAGGTCAGGCCTTGTACTTGGATACAGGGCTTGAAGGACATGCCATGAAACTCGCTATAAAAAGGGTGGGCGGGCAGTTTACTATTTCCTGCTATGATCCTGCAGGTTCTATTGAATATTATGCAATAGGAGCACCGGCCAAAGGTTTTCCTAATTTTGCAGCCAACGCCTACAGTTTTTCTATACCAAAAGAGCGGTTAATTTCTACGCAAGGACTACAGTATTTTAGCGATTTAATTCGGCTACACTCTTTTGCTGGTTGGGCCGAAGTCCGATTACAGCCACGCTTTGGAGGATTTCACCGGAAAACCATTTATGACAACTATATCCGTAAATTTAAGGCGATTGCTGATCCTAATGCACCGCCCCAATTCACCACATTATTACAACGCCCTCAAAATACGGAAAACTGTTTTGCTAAGAGAGCACAATCCAGTCAATTATACGAATTGGGTAAACCACTCTATAAAAAATTAAGAGTAGCCATTTTATTGGAACAAAAAAGAGGGCTCATAGAGGATATTTGTGGAAAAGAAGGTAAAGAAAAGGAAGCCTCATGGGTTGGAGATGATTATCTCCCTATGATTACCGCGACGGAGCCTGAATTTCTTTCACCCAATGAACTCCATGAATTATCACGACAATTATGTGAAATTCAAACTACGCCAACGATAGAATACTATGCCCTTTTTTTTAAAAATTTATTCGATGCTCGTGAAAAATTACAGCCGAAGGCGGACAAAATCGCGATTCAAATGATAGAAAACAAAATAGAGATGCACCTAAATGCTTGTTATCAGTATCTGTTGAGTCGAAGAGAAAACACAGGCATTCCTGACATTTTTTCGAAAGAATATATCGAATCAGCATCAAAAGGCATTCCATTTGATTGGAGCTCTGGCACCCTTCCTATCAAAAAAACTCCGGATAACGCGATGGATCCGATGGCTTTAACTAAACTTTCTGAATTCAGCGCGGCCAATGCCTGTAAGCATTTAATTCAAATGATGAATCATCAAATCATGAAACTCAGTGTCAATGAAAGACATATCAAAGATGTGAGTGAACGCCTTGTTCCTGCCACGGATAATGAGGCGAAAACTGCGACCCTCCAAGATCTGGCAGAAGCAAACATCGTCTCCTTTGTGACCGGATCTTCCCGCACGGAACACATCAAATTGGAGTTAAATCTTCAAGGGACCAGGAAAGAAATCAGTAACGATACCTTTTTTAAATTGGTTTGTAGAGATCCCAGCGCTTTAATCCATCCTAAAGTGGTTCAGCTTTTGGAGTACTTACGTCACTCGTCAGAAGACATTGAACAGCGTTTTTTTGATAAGGTTTATCCAGAACAGCATCGAGCCTTTGAAACCGTTCTTGCCACCAAAATAAAGAATCTAGGAACCTTAGTGATCAAAACCGTCCTAGATCTGGAGAGTCGATCTAAAGAAATGACAATGATGTTGGGTCAATGTGCTGACAAGTTATTGCTGCTGAAGCGTGAGATTGCAACAGAAAAACAATCGCTAGGAACTCTAAAAAAATCACTCAAATTAAAAAATTCTGAAGCATTGCAGGTTCAGATCCAAAAAGACATCTCACACCTAGAAGAACTAGATCGCTCTATTCAGAGAGAAAAAAATGCTCTGTTAGGAACTCGTGAAGTACAAAGTTTTTCCGACGAAACCGTATCGAATGGATTGAAAATGCTAGACAAAATCATCGCTGATAATCTTGATCCGCGAACAGCTAGAGGTATCATCAATGGGTTCGTTGGTGCACAAGCAGCTTTTGCGAAGGTAGAGGCTGCTGTAGAGAAAGCCATAAAACAAGTGGCTATTGTTGACTTTGAAACGGAAGTCCATAAAAGAGCTGAGGAACTTCAAGAATATCGACAAAAGGTACTGACGGAATGTCTGCAAGTTAACCCTGAATATAGAATTTTAGAGGTGCTTGCCACAGGAAAAATGGGATCAGCAAAGGATCAGAGTCGTAAGATGTATGAATCATCCTCTTCAGAACCGAGCGGTTATAGCAAAGACTCCGTCATGGCAAAAATACAAAACATCAGCAGAAGTCTCAGAACAGACGCGTACGAAGCCTTTGAACGAAGACTGATCATAAAAACCTCGAATCCTGCTGTCATGAACCAGGTCATTGATATCTTGAGTGATTACAGCGAGATTGAAGCACAAGCTAAAACATTTATCAGAGAACCTATTCCTCTTGAAATTAAAAATCAATGGGTCAGGGAACTCTTTGGGATTTGGTTAAAACATGAAAACCAAGAACTGATCGCCGCTCTTCAAATAAAACAAGATGACGAGAAACTCCCAGCAATTCAGCGTGCTTTTCAGCAATTTATTGAACGAAGCACATCCCTTAAACTGGCAGCTTTCCTAGATGCAAAGTACCCAGTGGCTCTTTCTCAAGAACAGATTGAAGCGTTTGGATGGAACTCAACGGATGCGATCGATTTAGAGGCCTTACATGAAAAACAAGTTCAGATGAGGGACGCCATAGCCGCATACTATCTTGCTTATAAAGCAAAACCACAGGCGCTTGATTCGCAACTTCAGAGCACCGCAGAAGACGGTCGTGGCGATGTAAAACCTCGTGGAGCAGAGGAAGCAGAAACCTCATATCACTTAACAGCAGAGGATCTATTGCGTCATGATGACCTTACCCATAAGCCTCAAGTTTTTTCGGGCTGTGGCGTTGTCTTTTTATCTCAGGGAGAAAGGGAAGCTTCTGACACAAGCACCATCAAATTTTTGAAAGAAAATAAAACGCCCAGATGCAGCAGTACTTCGGAAAAAGGATGTGCAGACTATTTTCAAGATGTGTCGCAATATCTAAGCCAATTAAAAGCCCATAAGCGTTTAGAAAACAAAAAAGAACGGATCCTTGAGTTTTGTCATGCGGCCATATCCACTCTTTTTAATTTGCCTTATTCCTCACCCGAAGCACTGCTTCAAGACCTACAAAACACCATCATCGATGGTTACAGATATTTGGAGGATGGTTCACTTGAAGCATCCTTTCTCTATCTAGAAAATAGGGAAAGAAGTCAAATTTTATCAGCCTTTTTGAAACTAACGCTTACTCAGGTGACCCACGATAGTGAGCTAAGGGGACATGTGACCCCGGAATGTTATTCCATCATGAAACAATGGGAACAGCTCATCATCCCAACTGATCCATCATTATCACAAAAGATATCGATGCTAAGCCCTGATGGAGTGGAGCCGCCAAAAAACATTGACCTGCTTAAAGAAATAGATAGTGCGCTGCATGGATCACCCATCGGATTAGAAAAACTCTATGAAGGTCAAAAAGGCTTGCAAATAGCCTTAACGATCTATGGGAGAGAGCTTGGAGTCAATCCAGAGCTTCGTAGCCTGGCTGACCGGTTGGAGATGCGAAATGGTGACGCGTTGTTGCCCATCCAATTGATAAATTACTATTCAGATAGCAAATACCTGATGTCGAGTGATGGGATCAATAGCACACAAGGAAGACAATTTTTTACTCGTGCTGTCCTAGACGCCTATCGTCATGCCAATGCGGCTGAAAAAGTCACTCTAATAACCTTTCTACAAAACCTCGAGCTCCGTTCAGAAGGAGAGGAACACAAGCTCAAGATCCCTCATGATGTGTTTCGTGACGATTTGTTGATGAGGTGTGGAGCAACTGATCTCAACGTGTTGAGCACTTCAATAGACGCATGGATTCAGAGATTAACTTCTGAGGCATCTCAGAACAAAGAAGATCGCTTGTTGGGATTTGCTAAGGAAATAAATAACATCGCATTAAGAATAGAAAGGATATTATCAGACGATAAACCTGATAGTGCCTCATTAAATGGGCTGTACTCTCGTTTCATATGCGCCAAATTGGCATACCAGCTCATTGTAGATCAAGCCACAGAAGAGGTGATCTCTAATCTTTATCAGAACGCCGAATATAAGATGGAGATGGCTCTAGTTCAAGCGAACATCAATCAATTCGAAGCACATCTTGTCGATTTTGCAAGTCATCTAGAAGTTGAAGGTCGCAGCGATCAATTTAAGCTTATCTTTAATCAATATCTATCCGATCGAAAATTTGAAGGATCTGTGGTGAGTATCGCAAAGCTCAGTTCTTCGCGTATCCCAGGATTCATAACCCTGGGCCATAACAAAGAACTGGATATCGTGCATGGTGCTTTATACATAGGAAACAGCAAGCAAGGTATCATGCCATTTTATATGAAATCACACTTGTCATTACAAGAATTAGAGATTAATACCCTTCCCTTTAATAAATCAGGAGGTTCATACGTTTATGTGGAAAATGATGAAGTCAAAGTTTCCATCACGGAGTTAGATGACCGCAATTTGGTGATTCAAAGAAGATTAAAGACACTGGATGGACGCGATGCCATGCTGCAATATTTATCTTCAGAACACATGGAAACCTTGCCCATCGCTTTAAGAAACAGGGTGGATGCAGAGCATTTCTTTATCGACGCTAAAGGCGCAATACATGCCTACTCTCAAGATTTTACGCCTATATTTAAGCTGTCTCTCGATAGACTTGGTCAATGGACTGGAAAGCTTAAAGATCATCATGGCGATTTCATTTCTATTCATTTAGACGATGGTCAAGAATCCTCAACGCTTGTTCACCGCCTCTGCAACCTGTTTCCATCTGATGAATTGATTTCAATTGATCAAAAGACCTTATATATTCCCTCCATTCATCGTTACATTGTCACAGAACCCGGTAACGACGCCTTATTTATCACTGAAAGTCTTGCAGAAAATGCGACCAAACGCTTGGTGACAGAGACCCCACATGGCGCGGTATATACTGAAAAAGTGCTGCTGCCCACAGAGCTTTCTGAAGTTCAAGCCTCAAAACAACACATAGAGTCTTTAAAACAGCAGCGTTTATCTATTACAAAAGAGGGCATAGATTCGAAACAAAGTCGTCAAAAAATCAGTCGAGAAATAGAGGATCATCAAGCAAAAATCAGAAGTATTCTTTTACCCCAATATGTAAAGTTTACCCCTGATTCAAGGCTTATCATAGAACGGAAGGCGCTATGCCTAAAACTAGGTGAAGAGATGAATTCTGCCTATCGTCGTTATATAGACAGTAGTCCTGCCGATAGGGCCATGCATGTGTCGCATTACGAAGAGACTAAAAGAGCCTATTTAGCACAAGTTAAAGGATTAAAAAAGACGGTTGGTGAAACAAACCATATGATATCTTATAGCACCATTCAGGATGATTTCTTAAAACCTGATGACTTTCAAAGCACGCTTGATATCGGTTTGATGGGGGTTCATCCCCGATTGTTCATTGAGGTCTTAAGTCAACAAGCGCTAAATAGCCCATTGTTCGCCCATGAAGTGGAGAATTTAAGGCATATCAAAAAAGAGCTTGCAAAAAAAGAACCTATGACGCTCGATGACAGAGCTGTCCAATGTATGCTTATTGGCATCGAAGTGCAGCACCATTTATTAGAAAGAGAACTCAGCTTAAAAGGGAAGATATCGGGTTGGGAGAGAGACTCTTTTGCTTGTCTATTGGGTGAGTTTAGAGGGGAAATAAAGCGCCTCCATCAGGCCGGCGGTCAAACTAAAACCCCTTATTTTTCTGATATTTGGCGGGAGATTCAAGCAGAGTTCCCATCTGATGAGGAACTGCATCAACTATTGGATCCAGAAAAAATCAAGGCTGTCGATGTCGCGAGAAAACCTTTAAATATCAATACAAAACCAACCAACATGCCTATTGAATCACTTGTTGCAAGTTCACTGGTTCAGTTTAGTATTCATAAGGATTTTGAGTCACGAATAGAGTTATCTCAAAAGCAGTTTGCAGAGCGACTCCATGGGTTAGGAGATTTTCAAGCCCAAGAGGATGGTTTTTACTATGAAAATTTTGGCTTATTTCATAATGACGACTTATTTAAATTATTTAGAGTAGCTACAGATCGATTAGGCGTTGGCCAATTATCTCAAGAAAATACTCAGTCTTTGTTTGATTGGTTAATAGCACAAGGCTGGATTGAGCCGGCTTCTGGCACAGATAAGTTCCGGCTCAAATCGCATCCTTCTGCATTTTTTTCAGCCTCAAGCGTTGCGAGCTTTTTAAGTGACATGGGACTCAGTCCAACCGACATTGATACGGTGATTGAGAGATTAGAGGCATTCGTCTATGAAACAGCCGTCAATGGAGGCATCTATTCACTACAACCTGGGGCGCTGCCAGAACTTACTGAAAAAATTTCTGCGGCGTGTGCGAGACACAATATAGAGGTTCTACAAGCCCAAGATAAAATCGAATCCCTATTAGCAGATGCCTCCCAAAAGATTCCTTTATCTGAGTTGAATGCAGCCTTTCTTTTAAATGACTATAGCCGAATAATGACTTTCTTCCCAACTGAAACGCGCATTCAAGTAGAAACTGCTTTAAACAATGCAATGACAAGAATGCTCTTCTATAAAACCGAATTGGATCATTTGAAGGATGTGCAAGCAACTCTGAAGCGTGGAAACGAAGGGAAAGCTGTCTCTATGTTACATGTCAAAAGAGGATATCAGCTAGATAAATTGCTGGGTGATAACACCGAAGGATCAGAGCTTGGAAGAAAAATGCAACGGGCCTTTTTATTATTTGAATCAGAGTTTGGGCATCGTTGTAATGGGCGTCAAGTGGACATCTTTCGCGGATTACTGGTTGATGATGACACAAATCCTGATAAAATTGATGCCGTACAAGCTAGAATGGGGTTTGGTAAAACATCCTTACTCCCCTTAGTAGCCCTTTATAAAACAGGGGATAAACTGGTCCGCTTTATTGTTCCTAAATCGGCATTGGAAACAAATACGACAGACATGTCAGTGGTGCTGACGAAACTACTAGGAACTCGCATAGTTCAAAATGACTTTGCTCGATATAGTATTGAGAATGAGGATGAACTCAAGATAGGTGAAGAAAGTCCAAGATTGCTTTCTTTAAGGGATGCAAAAGCGGATTTAATCAAAAGGCTTAGCCTCTATAAAGAAGTCAGGGATAACCGATGCGTCCTGGTTGAGGGGCCCCATGTACGAAATTCCATAGAATGCCAAGCCCAAGTTTTCTTGGATTTGTTACTCAAAGTGCGAGATAAACCAGAACAAGAAAAAGAGCTGATGCAATGTATTTCCTTGATCAACGAGATACGTTCTATAACCACAGTCTCTGTTTTTGATGAGCTAGACGCCACTCAGGATAGCGCCACGACAGATGTGAACTATACCTCTGGCCTAAAAGTCTCTATTGATTCAGGTGAGATTCATCCCCTTGATCTGATGACCAGGGCCATCTGTTCAAGCGAGAATAAGTCTAAAGACCACTTGGCTGAATTGTTACTAACCACTTGTGGTATTGCTGCTGAACCCAAGGGCAAATTGATGCAATACGTCACTTGTCTTGAAATCCCTCATTCAGGCGCATTAGTGACCCCAGAACATGAACAGGCCATTTATTTGATAAGGGCTATACTCACCGATCCTGCGATGTTGAGTCTATTTACTGAAAAAGAACCCAGCACTGACTTCGGTGTTTGGTTTCAAAACGGACCCGATGGCCGTATTTTATATGATTACAGCTCACTGGCTAGCGATAAAGATGCTGGATCTCATAAACCACTTCTTATCGCAGTGCCCTATTCTGCTGCAAATATGCCAAAGCCCCAAGGCTCAAGATTTGATAATCCTGAAGTCACGGCAATGGGCACTTTACTTTACTATCTTGATAAAAGAACATTGATTCAATCAATCCCTCATCTCGAATATGTGATCAATTCCATTCGTCATGGCCTTGGTGAGGCTCCTTGCGTGGATTCCAAAGGAGATCTTCTCCCTGAATTTGCTGATCTATTTCACGCCATCCAAGAACTTGCAGAAATAGAAGATCCCCCGTTGAGAAATGCAGCCAGAGAAGCATTCTTCAGTAAAGAGCTTTCTTCCCCAGCAACACAGGCTATCTTCAGAAGAATGTTAGCTCGGACCATTATTCAAGATCAGATCACCGTCGATGCGGGCATTGCGAACAGCAATAGGTACGAACAAGGCACCGTCCATGATTCAGTGATTGGGTTTTCAGGAACGGCGGGTGATACCTCATTCCATTTTAAACATGTAAGACTTGATCCTGCAGCTGATGGGAATATGACCTTAGGCATTATGGGAAGAGCTAATTGTCAGAAAACCATTTCTTTAGATACTACGCCTATGGCAGATGGTTCTGTTGATTATACGACGACGTTGATTAAACAACTTTCTCAATCATTTACAAAAATGACAAGAACATTGATTGACGTTGGAGGCTTGTGTAAAGCATCCAATCGCTTTGTTGCCAAAGCTCTCGCCGTTCAATTAAAACCCAGAAGTGTTATTTTCTATGATGATGCAACCAATACTAAAAAATTATTGACCCTGAAGAAAGATGGCTCTGATAGCGTAGTAGATCTCACAGAAAAGATGGTGGAGGACTCCGATCTTCGTGGGGATTACTTCACTTATTATGATCAAGCGCATTCAAGGGGTGCTGATATTAAGCAAATGGATGGCGTACAAGCCATCTTAACGCTGAACTTTGTCACCACTAATAATGATTATAAACAGGCCATTATGCGCATGCGAAAAATCATTGACCCATCATCAAATCAATCATTCTCAGTTGCTGTGCCTGATCTTGTTAGAAAGAAGATGATTGAAGATTTAAAATTCGAGACCACACATGAGCTAACAGGGCATGATGTTGCTTATTGGCTTAGACAAAAAGAGCTACGGGACAATACCCAGCATGCGTCATTAATGATCAAAGAGTTGGGCTCTGTCGTTAAAAATGCCATACTTCAACAGCAAGCGGCGATAACTCATGACATGCTTGACACATCTCCTCAACGGATAGCCATATTTCGAGACTGTATCGAAGCATTGAATAAGATCTCGCCTTTGATTACTCCAACCATCAGTGGATTACTCCAAAAATACGGCCAATGTTATCAAGATGTTGAAAAAAAACACTTTATTGACGATTTAGAGGCCCAGTTTAAAATTCAAATGGACAGTGTTTTTCGTATCGTTGATGAAGCACGAACAAACATGGGATTGCTTTTGGTAGGGGATAAAAACAGACTACCCTACGATGAAATGAAAAAACGCATTATAGATAACCGAGCAAAAAGACTAAAAGACAGCTTTAAGAGCCCCTCTGCCATAGGCGCATTAGCGGAAGTGCAATCTGAAAGTGACTCAGCAACCGATACACAAACAGATGCAGAAAACGCAACCGAAACAGAAACCAACTCATTTGCGAAAGTGAGTCGTGAAGAAATCTCAGTGGTTGCTACCCTCCAAAAACAAGATATTGCCTTTGAGCCTGTTTCCATTGATTTTCTGACTGAATTGGCCTCTCTTCGCAAGGCTTGTGATGTCACTCATATGCAACACCTATTTACAGCAGATGATGCCATCAGTTGTAGCCCTAGCTACTCGGTGGTGCTGGATGCATCAAAACGGCCACTTCCACCGGTTCGTTATTTTCTTGCACGTGTTGAAGGTCATCCTCAAATCATTCTGATTAATCAGGATGAAGCCGATTTATTTAAAAAATCAGGCGAGACTCAATGGAGTCTATATCACTTGACATTAGAAGAGGGATCAAAACTTACCCCAGTGGTTGGGAAACCCATCGAGTCATTAAAAGGTCCTTTGTTAAAAAAACTTTATTTTTCATCGTCAAGAGATACGCTTCGAAGTACCACCATGGACGATTTAGAATCTTCCTGTACAGGCCTATACGTTCGTGAACAACTTGAACCATCCCTGACGATTGAGGCCGAGTCAGATGAAGAAAACTCAGTATTTCATTTGGAAAAGTGGGGTTTCTCTGGCGAAAAAGCAGAGACTCTACCGCTTCAAGTGGTTCAAACGCATGAGCTCATTGAAGGGGGCTTTGAAAAGAGGGGTGTCACGATGATCCTGGGAGAGAATGGAACATGTGCTGAAATTTTTATTTCATCAAAATTAAACGAACGACTTTTAGTTGCCTTGGAGACAGGTGAGAAACCCATCATTAAGCGTGTTGCAGATGACATCAGACGTACTTATACCGAAACCGCTGCAGAAGCACTGCAAATACGACACCAGATGAACGACCTAAAAAAGAGAAAGAAGGGGATCCATGAAAAATATGATGAGATCATTCTAGGTTTGAAGACACAAAGAGAGGCTGCAATTCAAAAGGCAAAAACTGACTTTAAAAAAGAATTTTCAGACAATATGAAGGATTATTTTGATATTAGGCGGTTGACTTCCAACTTTCTGGAAAACCTTATCATATTCTACAGTGATCCCTCGAAAAGAGTTCCTCCCCAGAGGACAGGTTTCACGGTAGGTGCAAAAACATATAAGTCCTTAGAGTTGGCCATTCAGGATCTTTTTGCATCACAGTTCAAACCAATGAATAGACTCACTGCTGAAGAAATAGAGAAAAGGATTGCGAAGATTGTTGGTGACACCACCTCAGTAGCAAAACGTGAGTATCTGAAGCGTGAACCTTACAATGAAAAACCAGGGACTTTTATAGAAGTCTTTCAGGCTGCTTTAAATAGTTGCCCTCTTGAGAGATTGCGGTACATCGATCTAAAAGCTGGCCCAGAATCCCGAACTGCTGCTTTTATTAAACTTTGGGGAGATCCTTTCAAAAATGTATGGACGTTGCATTTTGGAGATCTTGTTCGTGAAAAGGATGAAGCAAAGTTATGGCAATGTTTTCAAGACGCTGTGGCTGAATGTGCGGGTAAGAGAAATTTTGAGAATTTAGAGCAAGTCATCATAAAGACCGTTGAACAAAGGTATGCATCAGATCCCTATTTGACTGAAAATCCTGAGTTTATTGATAGGTTGACCACCAGATTGAGCTATAAATTAGAGGTTGGAGATAAAGACCAATATGAAGCTGAAATCGAGACGGAAGTGGCCGATACCGTTAGAAGAGAGCTGCGACGTTATACGAGAGGCCTGGCTGTGTATAATGCGCCTTTAGCCCTAGCTGTTGATAAGACTTTAAACGAAAAATTAGCGGTTCACGATTATAAGTTACCTGCTATATTAGCTGATCTTGCAAACAGCTCTAGTTCTCCGGAACCGATCAGAGCAGCTATCATAGACGTATTACACCGTCAAAAACTTGTCGCTAGTCCATCTCAGCAGGCTAAGTTAACTAGCGATGCCATTGGGTTTCTGGAAAAATATCAAGCCATTTACCAGCAAGTGCTTGAGAACTACTCTCCAATTTCTCATCGTGCAGCCTCTCTGCCAGGCACAGATATTAAGATTCCCAAAAAGAGTCATGAGTCCATCTCAGCGCTTGATGTCACAGTGTTACTTCTCGATCAAGAGATAGCAGTAGCTGAATCTGAAAAAAAATCACAGCTTGCGGAGGTAGATATCGAATTAAAAGATCAACGCCGCACTCTTAAAGAGAAGGTTGTACAGATCAAAGAGCTCAAACTCGAAAAGTCAGCGATGAATAAGATGGAATCGGGTCTGATGAGACTATACCCGATTTTTGGTAAACATCATGTGATCCTGAAAGAGGCAACGCCTGAAGCACCTGAAACGACTGAAGCAGTTAAAGCTGCTAAAATGCTAGAAACGGCTGAGTTGTTTTTTGAAGAACATTTCGATTTAAAACAAATGATTCGTGATAAAGCCCAAGTTTCTGAAACGCTGATATTTATGCCTCCTGAGTTTTATGAGGTGACAAAAGAGATGCATGAACAAGTCACCCACATGCATGGCCTTGATAAACCTGAGATTCGACCTCATCAGTCTCTAGTTGCTGCAGAGGCCACTGTGAGAGAAGCTGCTCGTTCTATTCTAGTGCGTCCCCATCTCTTTCAGGCTACGGATAAGCTGGAGAGAGGGGAATCCGTCTCGCCCCCTCCAATTCCTGTCGATGATGACGCCAAAGTCAGTTATCAAGCTAGAAGAAAAGTTGGCTTTTTCCAACAGCCTGTTCCATCAGGGCAAGTTGTTAGCCGCGATAAAATACATGCCCCAGATGCGCCGGTGGATAAGTCAAAATCTGGCTAGGCCCTCGTCAACATTGAACGTTGACGGCGTACTAGTGCCGCCCCCTTTATTGAGCGAGTTTAAAGGAGTCGGCACTAGTCCCTAAGTTCCACCCTATCTTTATAATCCTCCAGTGCTCCGGGGTTCGCCATCGATGGGAAGTTCGTGATGGGTTGCCCTTGAACCGTTTGACGAACAGCGATTTCCATCACTTTGCCATTTTGCGTGTGCGGGATGTCCCTAACTTGAAGGATTTTTGCAGGCACATGTCGAGGAGAGGCGTTGTTGCGGATGATTTGTCGAATGTTAGCCTGCAATGCGTCGTCTAACGTGAGTCCGTCTCTCAGTTTAACAAATAAGATAATCCGTACATCATTTTGCCAATTTTGAGCAATCACCACACTGTCTGAAACCTCAGGAATGGTGTCCATCAGTCGATAGATTTCAGCAGTCCCGATGCGTACACCACCTGGGTTTAAAAGGGCGTCGGAGCGGCCGTAAATGATAACCCCGCCAAGTTCGGTGATCTCCGCAAAATCCCCATGTGTCCAAACACCTGGAAAGCGCTCAAAATAGGCTTTTTGATATAAAAGATCCGAGGGATCTTGCCAAAATCCAATAGGCATGGATGGAAAAGGTTTGGTGCAGACCAATTCTCCTCGAGCACCCCTAATGCTATGACCTTCTTCATCAAAGATGTCCACACTCATTCCAAGGCCTATGCATTGCAACTCACCACGAATCACAGGAAGCATGGGATTGCCTAATGCAAAACAAGAGATGATGTCAGTACCCCCTGAAATGGAACTGAGTTGCAGGGAAGACTTGATATGTTCATAGACAAAATCAAAACTTTGGGGGAGGAGTGGGGAGCCTGTGGTGAGGATGCAGCGTAAAGATTTGAGTGAGAAATCGCTTTTAGGACTTACGCCCTCTTTTTCGAGGGTAGCTATGAATTTCGCACTGGTCCCAAAAACGGTGACATGTTCTTCATCGATGAGCTGAAATAACGTTTGGGCATTAGGGTAAGTTGGTGATCCTTCATAAAGGGTTAAAGTGGCGCCTAACGCCAATCCTGAGGCCATCCAATGCCACATCATCCAACCACATGTGGTGTAAAAACATAAATTGTCTTTAGGGCCTAAGTCCGTATGTAATCCCAATTCTTTCACATGCTGCAACAACGTACTACCTGCGCCATGAACAATACATTTGGGTTTTCCGGTGGTGCCTGATGAGAAAAGAATATAAAGAGGATGTGCAAAGGGCAGGGGCGTGAACGTAAGCGGTTGGTCAGGTATTAGAAAATCTTGCCACATCACGAGCCGATGTTGCGGATCACATGGGATAGGGGTTTGAATGTTTGGACAAACGATGACCTTCTGCACGGTGGGTAATTTGTCCATCAGATCCTCAATCTTGTCACGGCCATCATACCTCTTGCCGTGATAGACATGTGCGTCACAAACAAACATGACTTTAGGCTCAATCTGGCCAAACCTGTCGACGATCGCCTGTGCACCAAAATCTGGAGAACAAGATGACCAGACAGCGCCAATAGACGCGGTGGCGAGCATGGCAATAAGGGTATAAGCCACATTGGGCATGACAGCGCCTACGCGATCACCTTTTGTAACGCCTGCGAGTTTTAGTCCTGCCGCACATTCGGCTACTTGTTCTCTGAGTTGGTTATACGTTAAAAGGAGACGTTCTTTTTGTTCATTTCTACTGATGATGGCTGGATGATCATCGCTTCTCTTGAGCAGAAGTTCGGCAAAATTGAGTTCTGCCCCAATAAACCAACGAGCATGCATCATGTCATCTCCTGGCTTAAACAGGTGTTGTGGTGGTTTGCTAAAGTGGATGTTAAAAAAATCACAAAGGGCCGCCCAGAATAAGGCAGGATGTTCAACTGACCAGGCGTGGAGCTGTTGATAGGTCGACATGGGGTGTTGATGATTCTTTGCGATGGTTTGCATAAAGTGCCACATTTGAGTGGTTTCAGGATGCTTCGGAATCCATAAAACAGGAGTCATGAGAATTTGCTCTGTTGAAACTTTCTATCTTATCGTAAGTTTGCGGCAATGTGAGATCTGTGGGATAATTTTTTTTTTAACATCTCGCATACAGGTGAACCAATGGAAGACAGTAAAAGTAAAGCATTAAGTGCGGCCCTCGCACAAATTGAACGTCAGTTTGGCAAAGGCTCCGTGATGCGTATGGGGGATGGTACCGTTATACGTGATATTGAAGCCATCTCTACAGGTTCACTTGGGTTAGATATTGCTTTGGGGATTGGTGGATTACCGAAAGGGCGAGTGGTTGAAATCTATGGTCCTGAATCTTCAGGGAAAACCACGTTAACATTGCAAGTGATTGCTGAGTGTCAAAAGGCCGGTGGAACTGCGGCCTTCATTGATGCAGAACATGCGCTCGATCCGGGCTATGCTGAAAAGTTAGGCGTCAAAGTCGATGAATTGTTGATTTCTCAGCCTGATACGGGTGAGCAAGCCCTTGAAATCACAGATATGCTGGTGCGCTCTGCGGCAGTAGATGTGGTCGTGATTGACTCGGTGGCGGCGTTGACACCTAAAGCCGAAATTGAAGGCGAGATGGGGGATACCCATGTGGGATTGCAAGCGCGACTCATGTCTCAAGCACTTAGAAAATTAACAGCCAACATCAAACGGTCAAATACTTTGGTTATTTTTATCAATCAAATTCGTATGAAAATTGGGGTGATGTTTGGTAGCCCTGAAACCACTACGGGTGGGAATGCCCTCAAATTTTATGCCTCCGTTCGTCTAGACATACGTCGCATTGGTGCCATTAAAAAAGGTGAGGAGACCATGGGATCTGAAACGCGCGTAAAAGTGGTTAAAAATAAAGTAGCCCCACCGTTTAAAATGGCCGAATTCGATATTCTCTACAATGAGGGGATTTCGCGCGAAAGTGAAATCATCCATTTGGCTTCACAATTAGGTCTCATTGAAAAATCAGGGGCCTGGTATAGTTACAACAATGAAAAAATTGGCCAAGGTAAAGAAAATGTCCGGACGTATTTGAAAGAGAATCCTCAATTAGCGCAGAAGTTAGAACACCTGATCAGAACCGAATATCTGGTTAAAAAGCTGCCTTCTGTTGCCCCAGTGGCTGAAGAGATTGAAGACTGATGCGACTAACTGCGCTATCTCTCTGCTCACTAGGCGAGAGCATGGCGCGGTCGAACTTGTTCGTAAATTAGAAATCAAAGGGTATCCGCTAGAAGAGGCAAAGGACGCACTTAAGACATGTCTTCGTTTGGGTTTTCAAAGTGACGAGCGTTTTGTAGGACAGCTTTGCCGGGCCCGTATTCGTCAAGGGTATGGGCCGATTCGTATTCGTGAAGAATTATTGCATTTGAAAGTGGACGTGGTGTTGATCACAACAGCCCTTGAGCTCGAATCAGACCATTGGTTAGAGCGTGCGAGGGAGATTAGGGCCAAAAAATACAAAACATCGAGTGAGTCTTCTTTCAAAGCACTTCAAAAACAAAAACAGTTTTTATATTATCGTGGGTTTTCTGCAGAGACCATAGCGCAAGTATTTACAATGAGAGATGAGTCATGAAAAGTTCCGAGATACGACAAGCCTTTTTAGATTATTTTGCCAAGAAAGGTCATCAAGTAGTGGCTTCAAGCTCTTTGGTGCCGGGGAATGATCCCACCCTATTGTTTACCAATGCTGGAATGGTGCAATTTAAAGACACTTTTTTAGGGATTGAAGCGCGTCCTTATGTCCGTGCGGTCAGTTCACAGCGTTGCGTGCGCGCAGGTGGCAAGCACAACGATTTGGATAACGTAGGATACACCGCCAGACATCATACTTTTTTTGAAATGCTGGGCAACTTTAGTTTTGGTGACTATTTCAAACGAGAGGCTATTGCTTATGCTTGGGAGTTTTTGACCACGGTATTGCATCTGCCTCCTGAGCGTTTATGGGTCACAGTCTATCAAGAAGATGATGAAACCGCAGACATATGGCTCAATGAGATGGGTATTTCAAAAGAGCGTTTTTCACGTTGTGGGGCTGCTGATAATTTTTGGTCGATGGGGGATACTGGACCTTGCGGGCCATGCACTGAAATTTTTTATGATCACGGTCCAGAGATCCCTGGCGGGCCTCCTGGGAGCCCGGATGATCATTTGGATAGATATATTGAGATTTGGAATTTGGTGTTCATGCAGTTTAATCGCGATAAAGAAGGTCACTTTCATCCCTTGCCAAAGACCGCGGTTGATACAGGTATGGGTCTTGAGAGAATCACTGCTGTGGTGCAGGGGGTGCATAATAATTATGACATTGATGGCTTTCAAGTCTTGATTTCTACTCTAGCCACGTGGGCTGCGGGTGTGGATAAAACGCATCCTTCTTTGAAAGTCATCGCTGATCATATTCGTGCCTGTGCCTTTTTGATTGCAGATGGGGTTTTACCCAGTAATGAGGGCCGAGGGTATGTGCTTCGACGTATCATTAGACGTGCTGTTCGTCATGGCGTTCAGCTGGGATTAGCCAGCCCCTTTTTCTCTAAACTTGTGGAGCCTCTGGGGCGTGTGATGGGGGAGGCTTATCCAGAGCTGGTGACGGAGCGTTCGCATATTGAACGAATTTTAGAGCAAGAAGAAAATCAATTTTCGCGCACTTTAGAGCAGGGATTATGTTTGTTGCAAGAACAAATTCAGGGGTTGAAGGGGAAAGAAATCAAAGGGGAAGTGGCTTTTAAACTCTATGATACCTATGGATTTCCTCTTGATTTGACTGCAGATATTGCCCGTGAGAAGGGTTTGCAGGTGGATATGACAGGTTTTGAGCGCTGTATGCAACGCCAGCGGGAACAATCACAATTGGGGAGTCAATTTGGCGATGGTGGACTACCTGCTCACTGGGCTTATCAATCACACTTTCATGGGTATCAGTTGGACAAGATGTCGAGTGAAGTGACGGCTATGTTATGTGATGGTGTCTTGGTGAGTTCCCTTCAAGCTGGGATGAAGGCTGGCATTGTGTTGGCTGATACGCCATTTTATGCAGAGAGCGGTGGGCAAGTGGGTGATCGGGGGCGGCTCGTCGGGAAGACGGCCCATTTTCGCGTGGAGGATACGAAAAAATTAGGGGGTGCCTTCGTTCATTATGGAGAATTGATATCCGGGGAACTGCAGATTGGAACAACGCTTCTGGCTGAAGTTGATGCATTGCGTCGAGATGCCATACGTTTAAATCATACGGCTACTCATTTATTGTATGCGGCTTTGAAACAGATTGTCGGTGAGCATGTGCAGCAAAAAGGATCCTTGGTTGATGCCGGGCGTGCTCGTTTTGATTTTGCACATGATGAGGCTTTGACAACTGAACAACTTCAGCAGATCGAAGATCTCGTGAATGAGAAAATACGTGGTAATCTTTTGGTCACAACGACCCTCATGAGTCTTGATGAGGCCAAACAAAGTGGTGCTGTGGCTTTGTTTGGAGAAAAATACAGTGATGAGGTCAGGGTGCTTAGTCTGGATGATTTTTCTAAAGAATTATGTGGCGGAACACACGTCAAACAGACAGGGGATATTGGGTTTTTCAAAATCGTTTCTGAAAGTGGTATTGCCAGTGGGGTGAGACGAATTGAACTGGTCACAGGCGCTGAAGCTTTGCATTTTGTGAACGAGCAACAAGGCGTGTTAGAAAAAATGTCCGTTCTGTTGAAAACCGTGCCGCATCAATTGTTGGAGAAAGGGATACAATGGATGCAAGAGATGAAGTTGCAAGAAAAAGAATTGACGCATTTGAAGCAGCGCTTAGCGGTGACTTCAAGTCAGGCGTTACGATCGCAAGTTCAAAACATTGGGAAGATTCAAGTGTTGGTAAGTCAAGTGGATGTCGTGGATGTTCAAGAGTTAAGGGCATTACTTGATCAATTAAAATCAAGTCTTCAGGATGCCGTGATTGTGTTGGTTTCAGTTTCTGAAAATAAAATGAACGTGGTCGCTGCTGTGAGCCCATCGATTTTGGGAAAGGTCCCAACTGCCGCACTACTGGTGAAGCACCTATGTGGGAAGGGGGGCGGGCGAGATGACATGGCTCAGGGGGGTGGGATTGTTCCGCCGAATCTGAAGAGCAAAATGGCGGAAATTGCAACGATGGTGCAGTAAGGATCGGGAGCCCTAAGGTTGAGGTTCGCTCCAATGACGAATTAAATAGCCATGTTCGAGCTTGTCTATTTCTTGAATCTTAGCGGCAATGCGAACCACATGATCGCTACCAGGAGCACGGTTGATGGAGTGCCCCTCGGTGCTTTCAATGACCTCAAGTGGAAAAATGTGGTTACCACCTGGGAGCATGATTTCAAGGATATCGCCAATAGAAAATTGGTTTTTTACCCGTATTTCAAGCAGTTGTCTGCTGCTGTCATAATCAAGTAATTCACCGACAACCTGTTGTTTTATGCCCGTTTCATTGCGATCTTTATAACTTTGGTATTCTTCTGGCACATGACGCCGATAGAACCCTTCGGTGTACCCTCTGAGTGATAATCCCTCTAGGGAATCCATCAGATGCCAGTCAAAAGGCTTCCCTGCCGCCGCATCATCAATTGCCTTCCGATACAATTGGGTCACACGGGCCACGTAAAAATCTGATTTAGTACGACCTTCTATCTTCAGGCAATTAATCCCCATTTTGATAAACGTTTCAACATGTTGAATGGCTCTTAAGTCTTTTGAATTAAAAAGATAAGTCCCATGCTCATCTTCCTCCATGAGGTTCATCTCTCCCTCACGTTGAGGAGATTGTTCAAATAGAAACGATTTGGTTTCCACATGGGCATTGCCCCATTCATCTTCTACGCCTTCTTTAACACCATATTTCCATCGACATGAATTGGTGCATGCTCCTTGATTGGGATCACGGTGATTAAAGTAGCCGGATAAGAGACATCGTCCAGAGTGGGCCATACATAATGCCCCGTGCACAAATACTTCTAACTCAATATCTGGGCAATATTCACGAATGGCTTGAATTTCTTCTAACGATAACTCTCGAGATAAAATAACTCGCTCAAGGCCCATGGTTTGCCAAAATTTTACAGCGGCGAAGTTCATCACATTAGATTGGACTGACAAATGAACAGGCTGCTCGGGCCATTTATCTCTAACCATCATAATGAGTCCAGGATCAGCCATGATTAAAGCGTCTGGGCCTGCTTCAATCACTGGAGCGAGATCATCAAGATACGTCTTTATTTTATTGTTTTGGGCAATGATATTACTTGCGACAAAAAACAATTTATTTTGTGCGTGAGCTTCATTGATGCCTACCACCAATTTTTCATGGGAAAATTCGTTATTTCTAGCTCGAAGACTATAACGAGGTTGGCCCGCATACACCGCATCTGCTCCATATGCAAACGCTCTTCTCATGCGCTTTAAAGAGCCTGCAGGAGATAATAATTCTGAAGATTTCATGTGAATACGCTAATTAAAGATCGGGAGCGAAATTTCGCTCCCGATCTTAAGTTTAAAAAAAGGGCCTTGACCGCCGTTCCGGCCAAAAATGCTGGGCCAAGGCCCAGCCTACGTGCTCGGGAGTAGGTTGGGCCTTGGCCCAACAGAGCGCTTGGTCTGGACGGCGGTCGAAGTCAAAAAAAGCAATGATATCTATTTTTATAATAAGTGGTCAAGGAAAATTCTTTCAGAACCTCGGACTCCTTCAGGGCGGGATTATGTCCGCCCGTGAGCGCGTAACGTCAGCGCCGTGCTGATGGTTTGACGAAGCGCTTTCCTACTCCTATACTTAGGATGAGTTCATTCATGAGGAAGTATATGCACAATCTATTGAATTTATTCGCCAATATCATCGTTTTTGGTCTTGGTTTATGGTTGGTGAATACCTTTATCCCATTACCTATGAGCATTAAAAGTTTATTGGGTATTTTGGTCCTTATCGTACTTGTGATCTACATTTTGCAGTTTTTTGGGGTGATTCATATGGTGGTTCCGATGTATCATATTCTGAAGTGAGGCGCTTATACTGTGCGCAATCTATGACCGCGCACAGTATATGTGCTTTTGGAGAGAGGTATGAGTGGAGTTGTACAACATGTTAGAGCGACTGATCTCGCTGATGTGACCTTGAGTGAGGCCGCCATTTGCCATGTGTTGGCTTATTTAGGTAAGCAAGGTCTTGGCAAAGGCATTCGATTGTCGGTCAAAAGGACAGGCTGCTCAGGTTTGTCTTATGTGGTGGATTATGTAGATGCGGCCTCAGATAATGACATGGTATTGCCCTATCAGGAGTGTTTGGTTTGTATTGATAAGGCAAGCTATCCAAGTCTTAAAGGCGTGCATGTGGATTATGTCAAACAGGGTTTGAATCATAAGTTTGTATTCCAGAATCCCAATCAAACGGGCCTTTGCGGTTGTGGTGAGAGTTTTACGATCTCCGAATAACGATGTGCTGATAAAGGATTGATCATGCGAACATTATTTGCCGTGCTATGTGCCTTACTAATGACCGCCTCTTATGCAGGCAACAAGGAAATTGCCATCACCATTGATGATCTTCCCTTGGTCGCCTCGAGAATGAATACCCCAGGCAATCAGCAGCGTTCTACCGAGCGATTTTCGAAAATTGTGGATGCGTTGAAGGAATATAAAGTCCCTGCGATTGGGTTTGTGATTGGTGGAGCGATAGAGAAAGGCCAGTGGGCTTTTCTCGAGCAGTTTCGAAATGCTGGCTTGATGCTGGGGAATCATACCTATACTCATCGCAGTTTGAATCAAATTGGCGCCGAAAAATATATTGCAGATATCGCCCGAGCTGAAAAAGTGCTTGCCCCGATGATCACAGAGCCTAAATATTTTCGTTATCCATACCTTGCTGAGGGAAATAGCAAATCCAAGCCAATCGTGCTAGCCTATTTGAAAGCGAACCACTATACCGTGGCACCCGTCACCATCGATAGCAAAGATTTTCAATTCAATGAGCAACTTTATAAAGTTCCCTTTCGTGCGCGAGAAGCTTATGTCTATAAAGTGATGCCTCGTTATCTTGCTTATATTTTGGATCAAACCAAGAAAGCTGAAAAACGAGCCAATGGTCAGGACGTGAAGCAGATCCTGTTGATTCATGCCAATTTACTCAACAGTTATGCCTTGCCAGCCATTCTGGAAATGTACCAAAAAAATGGTTATAAATTCATCAGCTTGACCGATGCTTTGAAAAATCCCGCCGAAATCATCACTTCTCCGGTCATTCAGGGGGATGCTGGAAAAAGTATTCAAGAGCAATTCATGTCCTTCTAATCTCTTTTAGGCCGCGTCAGCATTGATCTCAGGTTACTTAATCTTACCTTAACAAATGAATATCATTAAAACAATATTTACACTCTTTGGGATATTTGATACTATATAGCCCATGATGTTCGGTCTGTGCGTGACTGAGTGTGTTTTTTTAATTTATTTAACAAGAAAGTTGGAGAAGAGAATGACTGTTCAATTGCAAGATGTACAACAACATAAAGAGGCGTTAGCACAACAAGTGGTTGGTGCTGTTAAGGGTTACCTTGCAGCGGTTAACAGCAAAGATGCTAATCTTAATTTATACCAACTGATTGTTGAAGAAGTTGAGGCCCCGTTGTTTCGTACAGTGATGGAAATGACGCGTTACAATCAATCAAAAGCCGCACGTGTTCTTGGTGTAAGCCGTGGTACATTGCGTACGAAATTGAAGCGTTATTTTGACGACGAGTTTATTGGTACTCGATAAACACTCTGTTATAATAGGACACAAAGTCGGTCAGGCAATCGCTCTTAAGCTTAGGTTTAAGGGAGGAAAGTCCGGGCTCCAAAGGGCATGGTGCCAGGTAACTCCTGGGAGGCGTGAGCCTACGGAAAGTGCCACAGAAAATATACCGCCCGGGCGTTTGACGCTCGGGTAAGGGTGAAATGGTGCGGTAAGAGCGCACCGCGCGGCTGGTAACAGTCGTGGCAGGGAAAACCCCACCCGGAGCAAGACCAAATAGGAATCCGCGAGATCTTGATCTCGACGCACGGCCCGTGCGGGATTCGGGTAGGTTGCTTGAGGCAAACGGTGACGTTTGTCCCAGATGAATGATTGTCCAAGACAGAACCCGGCTTATCGACCGACTTTTAT
Organism: Legionellales bacterium; assembly: GCA_026399195.1. GTDB lineage: Bacteria > Pseudomonadota > Gammaproteobacteria > Legionellales > Legionellaceae > JAPLRK01. Next base: position 10,314 of record JAPLRK010000078.1, on the reverse strand, counting down.
TATTTTTATGGATGCTTTGAACATTTCCGCTTCCTAACGGTCACGGCTCGGATTTTCTGTGCATATATTCAGCGATCCCAAGATCCAGTCTGTCGATGATTACAGGGTGGTGAGGGTGGTGCGCCTGCTGATTTTTTTTGCCATTCGACAGGGGTGTACAAGTGTAAACTTAGGGCGTGTAAGCCTGCTTGAAATTCAGCATCTAGAAGCTTAAGAACCTTGCGATGACGAAATACTCGGCTTTGATTTTCAAAAAGGGGTGATACAATAACCACTTTGAAATGTGTTTCTCCATCAACGGGTACGTGGTGGCCGGGAGACTCATCTTCAACGTTCAGGTAAACTAGGGTTAATTGTTCAGATAAGAGGGTATGAATGCGTTGTTTGCGTGACATAGAAGTTCTATGGTTGATCAGAATCTATAAAGTATACGCATCAAGCAAGGAGTTGTCATCAGATTATTTTCTGACACAGATTATTTTCTGGCCAACACCACATCGATGACATGTGTGTCATGGTAAGGAAATGTAAAAATTTTACTGAACAAGCGTTTTAAGCGTTGAATGAGAAAATTTTTGGGTAGCATTCGGATGGATAGGGTGTTTAAGAACCATGTTCCCTCTATTCCAAACAAAGCCAATTCGTCAATGGTGTTGAGAGTGATTGGGAGCGTTAGTCGTTGATGGTCTATCACTTGAAAGTGATGTTTTGAAAAAGCTGCAAGTAGCTCTTGTTCGCTTGCAGCAACGGTCGTGTTTTTGACAATGGCTTTATAGTAATGGCCCACGATGCTAGAGAGTATGGAATCTTTTGCAATAAAATCAGCAAGGTGTTTTTGTGCCACTGGGAATGAATCGTATGTTGTGGTGATGATTGAAAAATATCCATTGGCACGGGCCAACAACGAGGCTTGGTTAAATAAAGTATCAATGGGGATATAGGCGTTGATAAAATGGGCAAGCACCAAATCTTGACTATGATGGGGGATATGCTGACTGGCTTGAGCAGCGCTGGTTTCAATGGTTATCAAAGGGAGTGCGAGCTGTGCTCGTTTTAACATCTCCTTTGAGACATCAATTCCGGTAAAGTCAGCCGTAGGGATATAGGGTGATAATTTTTTTAAGAAGGCACCATCACCAACCCCAAGGTCAAGGACCTTCATATGAGGGATCTGCCCGAGGGTTGTCTTTTTTAACTGATCGATAGCACAGCTGTGGCTAAGACTAATCGAACCAAATTGATTCGCTGTGTCGTACTGAGCTGCAATATGGTTGTACATGGCCTTTAAGGACAAGCAGAATTCCTATTCATTCATCATGGTTCGTTTCATTATAACGTTATTTGCAGTTTTTACACGTAAATTATCGCAACAGTAAATTATGGTACAGCCCCTTAGGATCGCGTCAAAACGGGAAGTTAATTCTGGTGCGATCCTTAGTCGACTGCTATGATTCTAAAAATCATAAGCTAGGACCTTTTTTGATGCCAACAGATCCCGTTATAAGATGGATTGACTGTATCGACCCATTGAAGTCTAAAAATACATCAGAACTGAAATTATTTGGACAGAATTGCATGCGTCTTTTTGCGTGCAGCTTTGTCCAAAGCATCTCAAGCACTTAGGTGGACCACTTCATCAAATAACTTGCAAGAAATCCCCTCATCCGCCCTGCGGGCACCTTCTCCCCATGTCTGGGGAGAAGGGAATAAGGAAGGAAGTTATTTCGGAAGTCCAAATTGGAGAAAAATACTGAAAATATGGGTTGATGGAGATGCGTGTCCGAACGTTATCAAGGTGATCTTATTTCGAGCGGCGAAGCGTACAGAAACGATGCTTGTGTTGGTAGCGAACTCTCAGGTGGCTATTCCACCTTCACGATTTATTTCGATGGTTCAAGTGGCGAAAGGGTTTGATCAAGCTGACAATCACATCGTACAACACATGATGGCCCAAGATCTCGTGATCACGGCAGACGTTCCTTTGGCAGCGCTTGTGGTAGAGCGTCATGGTTTGGCTTTGAATCCACGAGGTGAGCTTTACACTGAAAATTCGATGAAACAACGACTGAGCTTGCGTGATATGAGGGAAGAGCTTCGGGGTACTGGTGTGCACGTGGGTGGACCCTCCATTCTCAGCATGAAAGAGAAGAGTGCTTTCGCAAACGCGCTTGATCGTGTGCTTGCCCAGTCAAAAAAAGGGTAAGGATCGATTGACAATAGCTCGAATGTCGATATTATCGTCTTAAATCACTAATACGCAACAGGGATATTTAATGAAACTCATAGGAGTGAATTGTCACGCATCGATAGCTTGTATCTTATTGATATCATCAGTCTCAGTTGGCTATGCAGGGACGATGGGCGCCGCACCTGTGGCACCTTTGGATGCCTATTATATAGGGGTTTTTGGAGGCGGCGGAGCCGTCATGAGCGGCAGCGTTCATCAACAGGGAACCGCGCTTTACCCCTATGGTCCCGGTTCAGGTTATATTGGCAACAAAGGTCCTTTAGCAGTGAATGCCATTGGAACATTCAACAGTAGCTCGGCCTGGCTTGTCGGTGGACACGTTGGATACCGGTGGCCTGCTCGATTATCAAATGATATGAATTCAAACTGGACTTTTGCACCAGCTACTGAGTTAGAGGGTTATTATATTGGTGGAGCGAATATCTATGGTGATGATTTAAATAATGCCACCGCAAGGCTTGTTGAACATGATTTTCATGTCACGTATCCGCTGCAAACAGGGGTTGTGCTTGCGAACGCTGTCTTAAACGCCAATCATTCCGCTTTAGGCCGATTTCATCCCTATGTGGGTGTCGGTGTAGGTTTGGCCGTTGTTTCTATTTCAGGCGCTAATTCCACACAAAAGTCACCGCCAGAGCCAGGGATCAATCATTATAACTCGGATCCAAACGATGTGGGCACTACTTTTGCAGCACAACCCAAGATAGGTGTGAGTTTTGATTTAAGTCAGCATACGAGCATGTTTGTTGAATATCGATTTTTATATCTTGCCGCGAGTAATTACACGTTTGGTTCTACCTCATATCCAACACACGTTGCTACAACGAATTGGGACGTGAAGATTGGATCTCAGTACTATAACATGGGTAGTGTGGGTTTTCAGTTTGATTTATAATATGCACAGGGCCACCTCATGAAAGCTAAAAACCTCCTCCTTTCTGGTCTACCGAATTGCCAAGCGCTCCACGACAGAGTGTGCAGGTATACTTGATGTATGTTACCAGCTGCAGCTACTTGAAGAGCCTTTGTTTCAAGAAGGGCGTCAATGACTCTTACGTATAGTAGCCATGTTAACCAAACTGGCGAAGAAAAATAGTGCTACAACTCAAAACTAGCACACTACCCCTAGTTATCGCACGCGGGCTCGCACTCTGGCCCGTTTACGTGAGTGGTCGCTGCGCGGATATCTTCATTTCTTTATCCTTCGATTCACATTCTAAATAAACTTCATGAGGTGGCCCTGCAAACTCCAGTAATATGTGTGGCTTTGTCTAAATGCCAGTGATATTATCTTTTCCGTGTTCATGGAAGGACATACAAGTTCAGTGTTTTTTAAGGATAATGATGCTATTACTTCCAACAAGCTTCGGCACGTCGTTGCTCGAAGATGCTCCTCATCAAGATTTTCCGTGCTTTATCAATGGCCAGGACATTCATCATGGAAAGACTGTTTTTCTTATTTGTCATCGCTTCAGTGGGCTCGAGTCTCGGAGAACAGCTGAAGAATTATATCGTGATGCTGCGTTATTCCGTCAGTTCAGCGCTGTTGACCTGATGAATATCGTGAGTACTGCTGTTCAAGAGCAAACGATGCAAGATTTAGAGGTTGTTTACGGTTAGCCCGTTCCTAAGGCCTTTGAACCATGGTTTGTTCTGGATTGAATCAGTGTGCCCAGATAGCAGGTATGCTCATCGACGGGTGTGAGTTGATAATCTGAAAATCTTGGGTTGAATGCTTTTTGATAGGCTTTCTTATTTTTGGTCCATAATTGTCTGACCATGATGTCACCGTCAGGGCAGCGAAGCAATATAAAATCGCGATGGTTTGGGATTTTCACCGCATCAAAAATAAGAATTGTTCCTTCAGTAAATTTCGGTTCCATCGCTTGTCCCTTGAGGATGATGGCAAACATATGTTGTGAGGGTTGGCCATCTATCCATATCTTAGGATGTTCTAATGACAAAAGTTCATCAAGAGGGGCTCTTTTTAGTGCATCCCAGTCCATCATAGGAATTTCTTCCCAGCCCAAATGACTTGGGTTGGTGTGGATTTCGGTGGATAAAGCTGCTTCTCCAATGAGTTGGCTGATAGAAAGCATAAAATAATTTGCAAGAGGGCTTAGTGTAGCAATTTTGGGGTTTTTGTTTTGGCCCGACAGGATGCGGTTAATGATCTGTTGTGAGATTCCTGTTCTACGCGCAAGCTCATTTTCACTCATTTTTGCGCCTAGAAGTAGGTTCCTAAGGTTCATGCTTAGGGTGTTGGTATGGCGTGTTATGGGCGTTATGGTCATGCGTTTTTAGGTTCCTAAAAAAATAAATACCAGTTGACATTAACACCCTGGAGTGTTAACTTGGCTATCACACTTTAAATTGTAGCACTAACGTTATGATATTTGTATCTTTTTTGCAATTGTTTTTAACAGCGGCATTTGTGTGTGATTCTTGGCTACTCGCATTTGGATGAGTCTGCTTTGAAAAAATTGCTGAATATGAGGGAACACATGAAATTCTTAATTCCAACGGAACCGGATGATACCCATGCCATTCTTACCAAAATTGGCTTAGAAAACTTAGGTCATGAGGTACGATTAATCTTTACAGCAGATCAGCCTACCCAATTGAAAAACTCAGTTTTGATTGATAATGACACCTATCAATGGCGGAGCAGTGATAAATACGATTCAATTGTTGATAATGCTTATGATGTTGTCTGGTGGCGACGTGCACGGAAACCTTATTTACCCAAAAATGTATCACACCCGGCTGATTATCACTTTGTGCTGAGAGAGAATACCTTATTTTATGAATCACTGACGCAGACAATGGCTCCGGATGCATGGTGGGTCAATAACAAAGAGGCGGCACATCGGGGTAATACGAAATTACTTCAATTGAAGATAGCCTCAGATTGCGGAATGACGATTCCAACCACGTTATGTTCAAATGACCCGCAAGATATTCGTTATTTCCTGTTAAAACATGAATCGGATGGTGTGATATATAAGCCATTATGTTCGAACTATTGGTTTGAAGAAAAACAAATGAAAATGGTTTACACGACCAGGATCTCTTTTATGGATCTTCCCACCAATAAAATATTGCAATTGTCTCCAGGTATTTTTCAAAAAGAGATTAAGAAAAAATATGAGTTAAGGATCACTTGTTTTGGTGATTATCTGGTTGCTGCCAAATTGAACTCTCAAGATCATGCTGATGGTCAAGTGGATTGGAGAGCTATTTCTGTAGGAAAAATGAGTGTAGAACATTATATTTTACCAGAAAGTGTTGCGCAGAAAATCAAATCTTTTATGAAAAAAATGGGGTTAGTGTTTGGAACCTTTGATTTTATAGTCAGTGAAGATCATGAATATATTTTTCTTAAAGTCAATGAGCAAGGTCAATTTTTATGGATTGAAGAATATAATCCAGAGATTAAGATGCTGGATATTTTTGTTAATTTCATTCAAGGGAGGTCCATTAAATTCAAATGGGACTCAAGAAAAATGGAACATAGCATCGATCGATACAGGCATCAGATGGTCAATATGGTGCAGGAAAACATGCGACGACATGTTGATCTGAACTATGTGAAAACCAAATGGAAACAGCACTAGTACTCTTTCCATCGAGTTTTGACTGGTTGGCATGTACAATTTGTTTATATTTTGTAGGTTTGGCCTTGGCCCAACAGAATACGCTAGGATTAAGGATCGGGAGCGAAATAACTTCCTGTTTTTGCGCAAGGATGTTCAGATTTGATGCAAAAACAGGGGGGTTATTTCGCTCCCGATCCTAAGTTCAAATGGATGGCGCTATGGAAAAAAAACACCTATTTCGACCAGAAGTGATAGAGGCTCTCAGGAATAAGAATTACGGATCCGTGTCTATTAATTCCCCTGTGCATTATTGGTATCTTACTTTAGGGTTAACCTTGTTGATGCTTCTCACTCTTTTGTTCTTAGTGGAGGGAGAATTCTCAGAAAAATTTATTGTTTCAGGATACCTTGAGTCGACGCAAGGGGTTGCTCGGGTTTATCCAAGTAAAAATGGGGTGATTGTTCGGCAATATGTGCAACAAGGAGATTTAGTTCATAAAGGGGATGATCTGTTTTTGATTGATACCTCTTATGAGGGCTTAAGCAAAAGAAATCAACATGATGTTTGGGCGCAGCTTGAAAAAAGAAAAGCATCACTTGTGACAGAGATTGGGTATTCTAAAAAGCATTTGCAGGCGTTGAAACCTTTGTTGGATAAAAGATTTATTTCGGAAACGGCCTATCATGAAAAACACGATGAATTACGAGAGCTTGAGCTAAAAAAGAACATGGTTGTGGTTGACATGATCACCTATCAACATGAGCAATCTTACGTGATTCGATCACCGATTGATGGGACCGTTTCTAGTCTTATTTACCAAGAGGGTCAGTATACGCAAGCGACCAAGCCTTTGCTAAAGATTTTACCGATACATGCTGAGTTAATGGCGCAACTTTTCATCCCGGTAAAGCAATCTGGATTTATAAATCATAAAGATAAAGTGACTATTCGGTATGATGCCTATCCTTATGCGCGATTTGGGGTATCGAAAGCGAGGGTTCATCAGATCAGTCAGAGTATTTTGACAGATGAAGAAGAAGACAAGCCTATTCGTATTGGTGAACCATATTATAAGGTGACTGCGTTATTGGAGAAGCCTTTTGTGACAGTCTATGGCGTTCAAAAAAAAATTCAACATGGAATGACCATTTCCGCAGTTGTTGTAGGTTCAAAAAAAAGAATATGGCAATGGATTCTTGATCCACTGTATAGTTTTTATGGGGATGTGTTTGTATGAGTTTTCATGATGCGGTGCTTCGCTTTTCCAAAACGACCCAACTTCCTATCATCTTGCAAGATGAGCGTGCCGAGTGCGGGCATGCTTGTGTTCTGATGCTGAGCCATTATTGGGGCCATCAACTCGATTTATATGAGCTTAGGCGTGTGAGGAGCACTTCAAGCCTTGGTGTGACGTTGAAGGACATCAATCAATTGTTGCAAGACTTAGGTTTTATGACTCGAGCATTGCGTGTGCCTCTTGAAGAGATGCATCTGATCAAAACACCGGCTATTCTCCATTGGAACATGAACCATTTTGTGGTTTTAAAGCAGGTGAAGAAAAATCATGTGGTGATTCATGATCCAGCTGTTGGTGTTCGCCGTTGTGGATTTGAAGAATGTTCTACCTCTTTTACAGGCATTGTCTTGGAGGTTGAGAAATCTAGTGATTTTAAAGCCATACAAGGTCAACAGAAACTGACGTTGTTTGATCTGGTAAAGTCGATTCATGGGATCAATAAATATTTTGTCATGTTGTTGTTACTGTCCTTTTCTATTGAAGTTTTTAGCTTGCTCTATCCTCTTTTTATGCAATATGTGACTGATGATGTGTTAGGTTATAGCGAGCAGAGCAATTTGATGGTGATCGCTGTAGGATTTGCTATTTTATGTGTGCTTCAAGTCTTTACGGAGTTTATTCGTGGGAATATGGTTGTTTATGTTACCAATCATTTAACCGATCAATTTTCATCAAATGTGATGCGACATCTTTTGAAATTGCCATTGGCTTTTTTTGAGAAACGGCACAAAGGTGATTTACAATCCAAATTTCAATCCATTGACCAAATTCAAAAAAAAATAAGCACTGATTTTATGAATACGGTGTTAGATGGTTTCATGATTTGTATCAATTTGAGTGTCATGTTGATTTATAGTACGGTGCTAACGGCATTGGTTGCTTCTGGATTATTGATTTATTTTTGCATGAGATATTTATCTTATCATAGTTTACAAAGTCAAACAGAAACGTCGATACAACAGCATGCCAATGCCATGACTGTCTTTTTAGAAACATTGCAGGGGATTTTGCCCATAAAATCTTTTCTTAAAGAGGGGATTAGGTTTCATAGCTGGAGAAACGCTTATATTGGGGCACTGAATGCGGATATTCGGGTTTCCAAAATGAATGTTATTTATCAACTGGCCAATCAACTGCTTTTTCATTTTGAACATATTCTCGTTGTTTGCGTTGCAGCATCATTGGTATTGGCGAATCGGTTCTCGGTAGGCATGCTCATCGCTTTTCTCTCATATCGATTATTGTTGGTCAATAAGGCTTCCTCACTCATTCAAAGCATGGTTGATTACAAATTACTGTCCATTCAATTACGGCGATTAAGTGACATTCTGTTTCAACAGCCGGAGGAGATCAGTCCGGGAAGTGGTCTTCTGGTCTCAGAGGTGAAAGGATCTTTATGTTTGGAAAATCTCTCATTCGGTTATGACAGTGGTGCGCCACAGATTTTAAATAACATTTGTTTTGATATTAAAGCTGGAGAGAAGGTAGCCATTGTTGGGCGTTCAGGCTGTGGTAAATCCACTTTACTAAAAGTAATGATGGGGCTATTGAAAGCAACTTCTGGGGAGATATTGATAGATAACAGATCTATCCATGATTTTGGTCTGAAGAACTACCGTGATTTAGTGGCATCTGTGATGCAAGATGATGCATTACTGTCTGGGTCCATTATGGACAACATATCGTTTTTTGATGAATTACGGGATATGGAACTTACTTATCAAGTCGCCAGATATGCTAATATTCATGACGAGATTTGTCAATTGCCTATGGGTTATGAATCGTTGGTGGGGGACATGGGTTCTAGCCTATCTGGTGGGCAAAAGCAAAGAATATTATTGGCAAGAGCATTGTATCGACAACCCAAAATTTTGTTCTTGGATGAAGCAACTAGCCATCTGGATGTGGTGAATGAAAAAAAGATTAATCTTGCTTTAAAAACGTTAGAGATGACTCAAATTGTGATTGCTCACCGCAAAGAAACCATAGAAATGGCTGACAGAGTCATTGACCTTGATGCATTAATTAAGGATCGGGAGCGAAATAACTTAGGATCGGGAGCGAAACAACCCCCTGTTTTTTTGCAAAGATAGACATCATTTTGACTCAAAAACAGGAAGTTATTTCGGGCGCGATCCTTATTTCGCTCCCGTTCCTTATCTGCAAGAAGGGTGAGGGATCTGGAAGCAGATAATGATTGACAAATAGTAACAAGCGTTTTATTGTGCTTGGTTATTTTTCAGTTAGATGGAATAAAGTCATTTTGTAGAAATATAGAAGAAATACTTGTGGATGACAGGACCAGTTGACAATGGGTGCTCTTAGTGACCAAAAATGTTCACTGATCCTAAATCCTGCACTATGAAAATCAATACTGGAGAAAAATTGTGCCGATTCATGAGAAACCATCAGGCCGAAGTATTTATTACAAAATAGAACGCATATTGCGAGAAAAAAAAACATATATAGCAGCTGATACCTTGGTGCCAACTGCATATATCCGCTTGTGTGATGTTTTTCAATATACAATCTACGAAACGGTTGTGCTGCCTTATCATCACCAGGCATTAAGAAATGATTTTTTTTCTCTTTTCTTTCTGTATAGCCCATCGCAGATGGAACTATTACGATCTTATCATTCTCGAGTGAACCAAACGTTGAGTATCATCAGTAATGAGTTTAGGCCTGCGTTTTTTGCGGATCCTATCGGGAATATTCCTTACAGAGACGCTATCAATGCTTTGTTGTTAACCACTTTAGGTCAAATGTCTGTCGAAATGCCATGGCATAATGCGGTTGCTTTATATCATGACAGGATGGCGGAGCTTGGATCTGTTCCGGCTAAAGTAGAAAAGTTTCCAAAAGCAGAAAGCAAGCCGGTGGTTGGTTCACCAGCAGCAGCAGCTAGAATACCCTCTGTTGACAGTAAGGCAGCAGCTGTTCCCGCCCCAGCACCAAAATCGACAAAAGTTGAAAGCAAGCCGGTGGTTGGTACACCAGCAGCAGCTAGAATACCCTCTGTTGACAGTAGGTCAGCAGCTGTTCCCGCTCCAGCACCAAAATCGACAAAAGTTGAAAGCAAGCCGGTGGTTGGTACACCAGCAGCAGCTAGAATACCCTCTGTTGACAGTAGGTCAGCAGCTGTTCCCGCTCCAGCACCAAAATCGAC
>JAPLRK010000083.1:66382-78083 GCA_026399195.1 Legionellales bacterium | reverse complement strand
TTTAAGGTCGCCAAAAGCCTTTTCAACCAAATCTTTGTTTCGGTAGATCTCAAGGGCGGTGATGGCACTCATTGCCTGGTTAGTGAATAAGGCAAAAAAACCATAATAACGTTTTCCACGCTCAATCACTTCTTGTTTAACACGTGCCTTAGTTCCTCGCTTCGGTGTCGAGGTAACTTCAAAATACTTTTTATACAATTGCTCATGCTTAGGGAGCCGATCCCCTGAAAGCAGCTCTTGGCGCAGTGCGACGAGTTTTCTGTCAAATGCTTTTTCGTCTTCAGCTGCTTTATCTAGGCTAAAGTAATAGTGAAGATACACACGCTTTGTGCTGGTTAAGGTGTCTTTTTTATAAGGACGCTCTTGTGTGTAGTCCCATTGCGTTGACACGGTATGGTAGTACAAATCATAATTCTCACTGTAGTGCTCAAAACTGCGGAACCCTGCATAAATCTCATCCAACGCCGTTCTTACAAATAAAAGTGACAGCCTAACGGACATTAAGAACTTTCGATGCTCTTTGAATAAGGCATTGATATTCGCCTCGCTATAGAAGCCCCTATCCATCACAAGCTTTACTTTAGAAAAGCCAAGTGTATCCAGACTGTTTAATAAGTGCGTGACCGTTTTTGAGTCAGGGATGTTTCCAGCTAACACACGGTAGTAGAAAGGGAGGCGTGACTCCTCTCCAAAAACCAATGCTAAATTGAGTTGTGGCAGCGAAGGATCTTCTTTGCTATGTCCATATTGAACCTGACGCAAGCATTCGGAATAACTTGAAATGCTTGTGGTATCGTAAGCCCAGAACTCCTGCCCTGCTCGCCTCGCCCCTTGAAGGCGAAAAAATGACTGTTTCGCTTCTTCGGTTATCCTAGCAAATAGCTCGCTACTGCGTTGTGAGCTAATGTTCTGACCATAAGGATGTTGATGGAGCGTGCCCCATCGTTCAAATCGGTACAGAGGCGTTTTGTCTTCCAAAATGTTTTGTAATTCCAAGCTGTTCCCCAATTTGGTTGAATAGGTACGTGGCCCCATAAAAATAACGTGCTGTTTGGGTGAGGGCCGGACGCCCTTGTTTTAGGGAGATAGGCTCCCCTTTCTTTTTTCGACCTCTTCCGTCTGTGGGAATAATGCTCTTATCCTCTCCTATAACCCGCCCCAGTAAGGTTCTTTTTGAGCGAGACTGTTTCTTTGCCTTATCCCAGAAGGAAATCGACTCATACGCGTAGGTGATGCCGGAACGTTTGTCCTTTTGATACACAATAGCCATAGATAATCCCTTTTTCATCGTTAGGTATATTTAACACATAACGATGAAAAAGGCCAGTGAAATAATGGTGCTTTTATTTCTATAAATTTGAAATATTGGCTAGGAAAACCCTTTCTCAGACTGATTTGCAGGTGATTGGCATCACTAGATGCGGGGTGATTTTGGGCGGGTTATATTGTGCAATTATTGATTAAATTGGTGTTAAATTAGGCTTGATCGTTATGTATTTCGGGAATGCAGGTTACATCAATGGTCAGCGATGGCAAGGGAACAGTTTATATCGCAGGCTCTGATAGTTTAACGGATGGCCATGTATGGAAATATACCACCGCGAGTGGGCAATTTACTGATACGGGCTTGGTGGCCTCCTCTGTGACCACGTTATACTATTCACCCTACGGATACTTGCTTGCTGGAGGCATTGATGATGAACTTTATGATGGTACCGTTTGGTACTATTCAGGGGGAACGTGGACTAACTTGAACCTGACTAATAGTGCAAGTGTTGTGTCGATTGCAGCAGATGCCAATAACGACATTATCGCAACAGGGTTAGATTTTCATAGTAATCCAACCATTTGGTTATTTAACTCTAATTAAAGGAACTATGCATGAAACGTTTAAACACTTGGCTTTGCGTCACGAGTTTACTCATGATGAAGGGAATGGCTTTTGCAAGCTGTACGGATGATAACCCACAAGGTCCAGATGCTGTTATCAGTTGCGCTGCATCTATTGCGGGCTTTGCCTCTGCCGAAGAATTTTGGAATAACAAATTATTTAGTCCCGTGGTTATCGATGGTTATTGTAAAAAGAACCCACCTGGGTTAACCGTTGCGCAAGCAGCAATTTATGCTCAGTATAGAGACCAAAGCATCAAAAGTTCCGAAATCCCACAAAAAACAGTCCCCAGGCACCAATGATGATATGTGCGGTTATCGGGGCAATTAAATTATTATAGCGATAAAATAACCAACCAAAGAGCAGACCTGGAACAAATACAATTTCAAACGCCATGGTTGAAACGTATAGATGAGCGGTAGTGAAAACCATGTTAGATACCAAAATAGCCCATAAGGCACGATAGCGCCCAACCAATAATTGCTGTATTGGTGCCTGCATACCACAACGGATCAATAATTCTTGAAAAGGACAAACCAGTAAAATATAAAGATAAAAATGACCAAACCAGGGTGGTGTAAGCATTGAAACGGTGTGAGGAATCAGCAGCAAATTGTCAAAAAGAGACATACCGGCATACTTGGCATTTGAGTGAATTAGAGTCCATTTCATCAGGACCGCCAAGATACACATAGGCAGTGAATATAATAATCCCGCCAAAAAGGCTTCTTTACCGCGACGCCAAGTTAATCCATAAGTAGTAGAGGGGAGCTGTATTATTTTAAAACTGATGAAAAGTGTGGCGCCTAAGACAAGCATGAGACAAAGGGTGAAATTTTGATGTCCCGAAGCCCGCGCATAAGGAGCCTCCACCACATCTACGACGGATAATAAGCTTAAAACGACTATTGAGACGATAAATAACTTTCCAAGCGCCACGCGTGCTCGATAGGAAGCTAAGTATTGCTTCATCAGCTGGTTCACTTTTTCGTTGGTTATCTCATATGCTTTACACAAGTCGAAACCAATGTTTTTTATGAATTGACAATAATGGAAGTCGTGTTTGATTAACTCATCCATCATGGCGGATGTGATGACAAACAATCGACAATCTGTCAGACAACGCGCAGACTCTGCAGGGATTTTATCGTTGATTAACATGTACTTACTAACAAGCTGTCCTGGGGTGGCCGTGATGCCTACCCTATGATTGTCTTTAATATTTTTATGGATGATCTCAACCTCGCCTTCTAGAATCAAATAGCATTCTTTACTAGCTTCATGGGCTTGTTTGAGTCGGTCATTTTTTTTCCGAGTGATAACTGCGCCTTTGCTGACAAAATAGCTGACTTGATTGAGAGTAAACTGTCTAAAAATAGAAAATCTGTGCATCCTGTTTACTAATTGGCGATTTTCCTGCATCAAACCCCACCTTTCTCAGATATTTTAACAAAAATTATAACCTTCCTGGGAATGACAAGCTACATCGCATACAGGGCGATTCAGGGCAATTGCATTAAAATCTTGAGCCTGTTTGTGCGTTAATTTAAATCAATCTATCCGAGCCGTGACCGTCATGGAGCGGAAATTGCGCGCCCTCTGATGGATGCTTTGAACATTTCCGATCCCTGACGGTCACGGCTCGTGATTTTCTGTGCATATATTAGGCGTTTTAATGCAATCGCCCTGTGTGCTCCAACGGATCAATTGTCAACAAAGGCTGAGTCGATTAGAATAAATTGATGACTCTCTGGTTCAATCAGGAATTTTAATGCCGAAAAACAAACCGTCAAACTCTAAACCCCCATCTCCCAAACGCAAAAAGGCTGAAGACAAATCTGCAGAAGCTAACTTAACCGCTGCTGAGAAAAAGCACTTATACTCCACTGAGCACGCATCGTGGAAAGGTAGTTCTCCCTCAAACAGTCAAGAGGAAGATGGCTTGATCGCCAAGCTTATCAAGGCCATTATGAAGTTGCTTGGACTGAAATTAGGATCAGGCAAAGAACCAAGCCCAGAGCAAGTCACATCAAACCTCCAACACCCAGACGCAGTGAACAGAGCGAAAAATTTTTTTTCGTCAAAGGCCGTTACATTAGCACTCAAATCTAAATGGGTTGCAGGCAAAACTCAAGAATATTTGGATGCTCGCCCAGACATAAAAGAGGCCATTCAAAAGGGCTTAAAAGACAATCCAGAACTCTGCAAACTCATTAAAGAAAAGGTTAAGGACACCCCAATGGCTAAAGTAGCCGAAGGCCTTCTCCCCTCTGCACGACAGGATATGTCTCCTCCAGATCCCACCAAAGACGTCCATACTGCTGCACTAGCAGCGGATGCGGCGGTGAAAAGGGCCATAGAGACTCGATCACCTCAACCGAGCCCTGAACCATCCCCTACACAACGTGTTGTGGAACCTACATCTAAATCTGAAGAACGGGGCCGTGGAGGATAATATGATTTCAACTCAAGACATCGAATATCATCAAAACAAAGCCATTTATCGTGGTTTTATGGCCTTTGACGATACCCTACCTCAACCCAAGCCCTGTGTGATGATTGCTCATGATTGGTCTGGCCGAAATAGTTTTTTTTGTGAGAAAGCCAAACAACTCGCTGCCATGGGTTATGTAGGCTTTGCCGTCGACTTATACGGAAACGCCCAAACTGGGGAGACCACGGATGAAAAAAAAGCCCTATTAGAATCAGTGATATCCCGTCGAGAAAACGTGGCTGAACGCTTTCTTGCCGCTTTTGATAAAGCGCTGACGTTACGGGTGGTCGACCCTCAGAAGATTGCAGCCATTGGATATTGTTTTGGCGGCCTGGCCGTCCTGGATCTTGCTCGTACTGGAGCTGATGTCAAAGGGGTTATTAGTTTTCACGGCTTGCTTTCAGCCCCAGAAACAAGAGCGGCGTGTCGCATTCGCTCCAAAATTTTGGCCTTACACGGTTATGATGATCCGCTCGTACCCCCAGCCCAAGTCGAACAATTTGCCGCCGAAATGACTGCAAAAAAAGCTGACTGGCAAGTTCACATGTACGGCCACACCCAACACGCGTTCACCAATCCAATGGCAAATGACGATAAAATGGGCTTACATTACAACCGAGAAGCGGATCTGCGCTCTTGGCGGAGTACTGAGTCCTTCTTAGCCGAGATTTTTTAGGCCAGTTCCTAAATCACTGGACTTTGGACAACCAGAGATCTACCAACTGAGCTATTCCCGCAAATTTTGGCCTTCTTTCTCTGAATGAAAGAGTGTATCAATCTTCTTGGATATCTCGAGCAGGCCCTTCCTTTTCCAAGACACGAGAAAAACAAACAAACAATAACCAAGGATCAAAAAGACATGAATAACCACAAGTCGTGGTGTCACACCCAGTTGGGCGCAAAGGTAGGCGATGTCCATCCCAAAGAGTGCGCACAATAAAAAATTGTGCGTTAACCATGCAACCACACATTCACAAAGCATCGCCAAAAAAGTCAAAGCAAACATGCCAAAAAAGACGATACTGAGAGATCCACTGTAATATAAAAAAGCAATAGGGCCCGGCAATGTTGCAAAAACGAACTTCTTTTTATCCATTTCGCCATAAGACGATTGGGTGATGGTTTGAAATACACTAGCTTGCCCAATCACGGCCTTTTCGAATAAAGCCACATTCAACAAATCAGAACTTTTTTTAGGATAAGCCCAAACAGCCATCACACCTTCAGTACCAACCCATCTATCGAGAATCAAACGAGAAACCGTACTTACTGTCGCGTTAGCAACACCTGAGAGATTCACCCCAGACAAGATAAAACTCATTTTAGTTGAGGGTGGTTCGTATAAATAATCAGGCGCTCTTCCAAGGTAATAATAATCCCTCAGAAGCGTCACTGATTGCATTGACAAGAGAAACAACAGTATGGCAAAGCCACCTATCCCCCAAACCCCTCTTTTGGATATCAAACGAGGCGTTTTTTGTCGATTTATCCCAAGAGCCACCAAAAGAGGAACAACATGACAAATATAGAGGCTACGACTGAAAATGGAGATCGATGAAAAAAAACCCTCGGCCAAAGGATATGACATGGAAGCGGTGATGTCTTTTTTTTCTTTGATGTCCCACCATAAAAACGTGCTGATCCCGAGCGCCAATCCTATGCTTAATAACCAAGAAATGGCTGCGTTAAGAGGCCATATGAGATAGTGCTTAGGAATCAATCCCATCTGAAAGACACCTAAGATGCCGTTATATAAACTCAACCCCAATGAGCTTGCGATCAATATAGGCCATAGATATTGTCTATACTTTCGATAAAGGTAAGGCGTTTTATCTCTATTTGATGTATTGATCATGAGCGTCGATTTTAGTCCAACCCAAGGGGCCAAACATCGCGCGGTCAATATCCCCAAACAACCGACGGTTGAAATCAATAGTACGGCATCAAGCGAGTCCGCTTGTGGCTGAAATAAGCCAATGGATTCTTGATAGGCATAACGAAAGATCGTATGTACCGTGAGTTTGAGCCAAAACCCTAGCCATAAAAAAACAGAGAAAAACAGATAGCTGTAATTGGGTGGCTTTTTACATGAGGAGATCAATAAAAAAAGAAAGGACAAAGAAAAAACACAGTAATATCCCTTTGAACCTTCATAATTCATGAGGCCATTGTAAAATAAAACAACCCAAATCAGTAAGAAAGCATGAGGTATGACATCGTGCGGCCAATCTCCGAGACGTTTTTTTAGATCACGCAGGACGTGACTCATGATGTTTTTGATCGCGCAAACATCATTCGATAGGTTTTAAGGCAGCGGTGCAATGGCTTATTGAGAAGCGCGTTGATCACAATGTGGTAACTTTTCGTTTTTAAAAATAGTTTGGGGTGAGATTTGAGTGAGGTGAAAAAGTAAATCAAGCCTTTGAGATATCGACCTGATCGCCAATGATTTCGTCCTGATAATAAAAACGCTTGGGCTTGGATCTCGTCTTTCATGGATAAGATTTCCGGTGTTTGCTCCTGTTGAAAGAAAGTATTGACCAAGAGTAGATATTCATCTGCACGGTCAACGGCCATGGCGGAAAAACTAGCAGATCCCTCATGAACGCGATGAAATCCCAGAAGGTTTGGTATTTTTTTAAATTTTCCCTGGGTGATCAGCCGTAAATGATACTCAAAATCACCCAATTGCCGATATGAACTATTCCACCCACCGATGCCCTCAAAGGTTGATTTTCGAAAAAAAGACGCCACAGCTATCGGCGTGAAAAGCGTCCTCAACATGTCATGCAGCGTCATTTCCAACGGGATGTATTTTCGAATGGGTTGAGATTTATCATCGATGAGAAGATTATCCGCATAAGTCAGTATGATGTCTTCATCCTCCATGAAAGCATGAACAGATAAAGAAATCGCGTTTGACTTAAGCTTATCGTCCGCACTGAGGTAACCTATGATCACACCCTGACACATCTGCCACCCTTTGTTCAACGTCATGGCTTGTCCAAGGCGTGCTTGCGTTTCATAATGGAGTCGGCCCGAATAAGTTTTTAGAAACGATGCCGTCTCGTCGGTGGAGCCGTCATCCAGGACTATCAGCTCAACGTTTGGATAATCCTGTGCAAGAACACTCTCAATAGCCTCCTTCAAATAGGGCATCCCGTTGTAAGATGGAATGACGACAGAGACTAAGGGACATTTATCAATGAGCATGGCTTCTCTTCTCGTTTCATGACGCTGAAAAAAACAAGTGCAGTTTACGATATACTACGCGGTTTCATCAACCATGATTTTGGCCATAAATTCATGATATTTTCCATGAAAGGCTTGAATCCCCGATCGTTTGGAAAAATACAAGATATGATTGGCAAAAGATTCGATAAAATATCGATTGTGACTCACAACGATCAAAGTTCCTGTGTAGTGACATAAAGCCTTTGAAAGTGCATCAATCGTTTCGATATCCATATGGTTTGTAGGCTCATCAAAAATCAACACATTAGGAGCCTCCAAGATGAGACTGGCCAATAGCAAGCGTGCGGCTTCTCCTCCGCTCAATGATAAAATGTCCTTGTCAACCTCTTCTTTCTTAAACAACATTTGTCCAAGGACTTGTCGAATCTGTTGATCATTGCAGCCTGACACATGCTCAGTTAACCAGCGAAGTGCACTGATGGAGTGGTTCAATAAATCGTGGCTTTCTTGTGAAAAATAGCCAACCCGAACTTCATTTCCCCAAGTGATTTGTCCTTCATCTGGTTGAACCTGACCTACCAGCATTTTAATTAAGGTCGATTTCCCTCGACCATTTGCCCCAAGAATAGCCACTCTATCACCACGATGAATGTCAAACTGCAGTGATTCAAAAAGAGTCTTTTCTTGATATGATTTGCTGAGATCCTTGACCTTACAAACTTGTTTGGCAGAAGCTCGTTTAGGAGAAAAAACAAATTTTGGGGCCACTCTTGAGGAGTGAAGCACGTCTGGCAATTCTATTTTTTCAATCATTTTCATGCGCGATCGCGCAAGAGATGCTTTGGAGGCCGTTGCGCCGAATCTATCTACAAACTTTTGCATATGCGCTATTTTTTCTTCAGCACTCTTTTTTTCAACGGCTTTCTGTTCTTCAAGTAACGCTTTTTCTGTTAAAAACTGTTGATATTTACCTGAGTATTTTCTGATCTCACCATAATCAATATCAAGAATATGATCCGCAAGATGATCTATAAAAGAGATGTCATGGGAAATGAAAACCAATAACCCACTGAACTCTTTTTTTAAATATTTTTCGAGCCATTGAATGGATAATATATCCAAATGATTGGTGGGCTCATCTAATAATAAAATAGAAGGATTTTGAAATAACGTTCTGGCGAGAAGAACGCGTAACTTAAATCCCCCAGATAACGTTTTAAGAGGCTGTTCATGGTATTTATTTTCAATTCCTAGCCCTTCTAAAATAGCACCAATTTCAGCAGACGCTTGATACCCATGATCATGCAGTATCACTTCTTCTAATTCAGCGAAACGAAAGCCCTTAGCATCATCCCAAGACTCCTCTGCAAGCATCGTTTCTCTTTCCTGCAGCGCCGCCCATAATTTTGGCCTACCTTGAAGCACCACTTGCGAAATGAGGGTATCTTCATAACGAAATTGATCTTGTTGTAACCATCCAATCGTTGCGTCATTGGGAATGATGATATCCCCCAAACTTAATTCTTCCTCGCCCGTAAGCAATTTAAAAAAAGTGGATTTCCCACAACCGTTAGCCCCAACAAGGGCATAACGACATCCTGTGTTCAGATTTAAACTCACATCACAAAACAAAAGTTTTTGTCCGTAGGTCATTCCAATTTGGTTTAATGCAATCATAAAATAACCCGATCCTTATCTCTCTCGAGGGTAGAAGAGTACGGACTCAAAACTTGATGTCAAGCGATTCAAGTTTTTTTTTACAAAACTCACGTGCTTTTCATAAAACGTCCTGATAGGATGATGTCATTGTTCACGGAAGAACATAAGAGTCCAAATAAAACCTCCATAAGGAAATAATCATGCCTTTGCCTCTCCTATTAATCCCTATCCTAGCAGCAGCCGCCCCAACCATGACCGCATCAGCAACTGCTGTCGTTGTCAGTTTTTCGGTGAGTGCTGTTGCTGGAATGACAACCCTATTTTGGAAGATTTTTGAATCACCTTCTTCCCCTAAAACAATAGAAACCGCTCCTACTCCCATTGTCGCGACCTCAAACACAAAAATACATCGTGCTCTTGCATCCGTCGACAACCTCAGTCTCCAAGTGAATACAAGTGCAACGGGTGTGGAGCAAGTTCGTTTGACAACAGAACTTTCTGCTATAAAAGTTGGTAAATCGGTCGAAATGGTTCACGAAACCAGTGAGAACTTAAAAACAGCTTCTACAGTTGTAGAAAGATCCACCGAGTCCTTGAGCAAAATAATACCCGTCTTGACCAAGCAAGCCGAAACCATTCAATCAAAAGCCCATGTCGTCTCAGCCAAGGTCAGTTCATTAAAACCGGAACTCCATGAAAATATTGAAAACTTAAAACTTGTTAACAAAGATTTATTGCACTTAAAAGAGACACTAGAAGCCCAATCCACCACAATCACTGAGTTAACAAGCACGGTTAAGATCTTAAAAGAAGACGGCGATGAATTACGAGAGGCCATTAAACAAAGGGATAAAACTATCGTGGATTTATCCAAAGAGACCTTAAGAACGCAAGCAAACTCTAAGTTCTTTCGTGACGTGGCTCTTGGGCGCATGACCCAGGAAGATCAAGCCCCAGAGCCGGTTAGACTATCTGCTTAAGGAGTGACTATGATACAACAAAGCCTTGTTCGTACCTCATTTTTTCATTGGACAGGCGGCCTTCTGAAAAAAGTTATGGATTGGATTTACCCTGAAAAGAAGCTCGCCCCATCCGATGAGGTCACCCCCCTACTTCAGCGTGCCATGACCCCTAAGAGCCTCTTCGATAAATTAAGTGCCTCCTGGGTAAAACAACCTTTGTGGATCAAGGGAGCCACTTTTTTAGGCGTGGGTCTCTTCTTTGGGCTAGTGGGATTATTAGTGGATGCATCTCTTCTTTGCGCGTTATCTGCCATATTTGTCACCACTTTAGGTCACTTTCTACTCGTATCCCACGAAAAAAAACGTCTGCAAGGCGCACGGACTCAAGTTGCCGAAACGGTTGCGTTGAATGGTGAGCTTCGTAAAAATCAAATTTTTTTCGAAGAAGCCACACGCTCTATGACCTTGGCCACAACTTCTCTTCATGATCAAAGTGAACGTCTTCAAACACAAAGCCAAGCATTAGATAGAGAAAGTCAAACGCTTCAAGCTCAAGATAGGGTCCTTTCACATGATGTTGAAGTGATCACCCGAGAAACAACCTTTCTCGCAGCTAGTGAAAAAGCCGCAACACAAACTTTAACTACGCTGTCATCAGAGTTACAAACGTGCAGTGATAGCTTATCACACGCTGGTGAAAGTTTGTCTAAATTGGGTGCTTCGGCAACACAATTTGCAAACGTTGTCTCTGAATGTGATCAAAGTCAGCAGCAACTGAGGCAAACGGTGAATCGCTTCACACTTTTTGTCAATCAACCTAAAACACCTCCAGATAGAGCAGCGCCAAAGGATGCTCATCAAGCCCTGATCGATGAATTGCGTGTAGAAAATAATGCCGACGATATCTTAATTGAAAAGATGAGGAGCCAAATGAAGTTAACCATTAAATAAAACAAGGATCGGCCGCTATCCTAAGTCAAGTACGGACACTTTGGCTTTCCAACCTATACTGTGCGCGGCCTTAACAAAAGGAGTTTACCTAATGTTTACCCAATCCCGCATAACCCTACTTTCCGAATTGGCCTTGAAAAGTTACCATGAGGCCATTCGGCCTGATCCTTTTGCAGCCATTGCCGCTCATACTTTAGCTGTAGATGCAGCAGCCTTTTATAACCCTGCCTCTGCTGATGCGGCAGGGTTTGTGGCCATATCTTCAATGATCAATTTGTCCGGATATTCAGCGCACCTGGCCTCCCTTGCCACAGAAATGCATGAAATGATGAAACATTATCATGCCAAAACTGAAAGCCGACATCTAGAATCCAAAACGGTCGTTCCTGCCTTTAATGCATTGATTCATAGTTTGGAGAGCGTTACTTTTGATAGAGATGTCCGTGCTATTTATCACTCAACTTTTTCTACACATGCTTCTGACGACGCTCAGTTGGCACTCTCTGCTGCGTGTAAAACCTTTCCACATGCTCTCGCCACAACCCGTTC
>JAPLRK010000083.1:0-66344 GCA_026399195.1 Legionellales bacterium | reverse complement strand
GCTTCGAGGGTTCCTATAGGTAAACATCGTGATACCCTCTTTAAATCAGCAATAACACAACGTTTGACAGCCGATCTGCTTTACCAACCCATATCTCCTCATTTTTTAATGCGCATTTTTTGCAGTCCTCTGATCAAATATTTAGCCGTTTTTTTACTTCTAGCAGGAATGACAGCCTTATCAATGGGAATAGGCGGCCTTCTTATTCCCTCTGTAGGCGTCTTTTTATTAAGCAATACAGGATTAAGCTGTGCTGGTGTCACAACCATCGGAGGAATAGCCACGGTATCCGCCCTAGGTCTTTTTGGTGGGAGGAACCTTGTAAAAAACCAATGGGCGCAGGGTAACGATCGCAGTCGGCAAGCCGTTGAAGACATGAATTCTGATCAAAAAGACAGAACCCCAACCCCAACCTAAGGATAAAACATGTTCATTCCTCTTTTGTTACTACCTCTTCTCAGCACCACATCGTTAACCACTGTGTCTATGATGTTGGTGGCTATGTGTGGTTTTTTGATAAGTTTTGTAGCCGTGTTAGCAAAGATATGGACAAAGCTCTTTGAACCAGACAACCCTGTGCTTTATGAGCCTTCTCACTTCTCAGTTAAACCCACAACACCAATGATCGCGCTTAAAACCTCCCAGAATAATAAGATTTTACCTCAGCAGTCTTCTGAACAATCGATGATCTCCTCAAAACAGGAACAAAAAGCATTAAAAAATAAACATTGCCTATTGATGATGGGTACTGAGTCTGAAATTCAGAAGTCCCACATGAAAATTCCTCAGTCACTTTGTGGTCCGCAATATCGGAAACCACTTCTGGACTCCTCATCATCCTTTCGGAAATCCTCTCTTGAAGAGGATGTGGATATGGAAAAAAATCTATGTTTGAGAGCACCTTCTTCCCATGTCTGGGGAGAAAGGAATAAGGAAAGAAGTCATCCTGTTCTCATAGGAATTCGTCTTTTGATGAAGTCATGGTTCAATATGCTGGCTCTCTCAAAGTTATCTTTTCACTTTATGTCAAATCCTCGTCTTTTTTCGCGACCAAAGATGAGACACAGAATCATCATTAAAGATTATCCAAAGCGCCATAAAAAAGAAAACAAACGGCTTGATAAAGAACCGATACCCACATCCTCTTCACATCTGCTTACGAAAAATCCAAAAATAGAAAGTCCTAGAGCCTCTCAAGATAATGAAGGATCCGCCCTATTCAATTCGGAGATCACCCAATTAGGTAGCATGATGAGCAACACCAAAGAGAGTCAAAAACTCATGTCTACAGCTATCTCTCAGTTAGGCATTTTTGTCAAGTCATCCTTAAAACCACTACCCTTAAAGGATATTTCTGCGCACCATGAGATCATACAATTTTTACGTCAGAAGAATGATGAAGATGAACAGCTGATCAAAGAGATGAAACGATGCTTTGGGTGGTTTTAAAGGATCGCTCCCGAAATAAAAAGGGGCTCATGTCTCGTTGTCTCATTATAATAATAAAATAATATATTTAAGTACCTTATGTTTATTATAAGACGGCGCATTTCTGGTTATTAAGTGGAATAGATGAGATAAATCAATGGATTAAGTCTTGATTTATGTTGTTGATAACCCTTGGACATGTTCTTGAAAAATGTAGCATAAAGCAAGATCCTTAAAAAAGATTTTAGTTATACCCAACAAACCACAGGTCCTTTCCTCAGGTTATACAACGAATTTGTTTCTTCGATATTACTTATACAACATCACATTCTAAATAAACTTCATGAGGTGGCCCTGGGGGTAGTGATTAAAAATAGGCAGTCAACTTCTTCTTTGTTATACTGATCTTTTTTTAAGATATATTACGATCTTTTTACCTGGGTTTATGTTAGGATCGGGAGCGAAACAACCTCCTATTTTTGCGCGATGATGTCCAGATTTGATGCTAGAATAGGAAGTTATTTCGCTCCAGATCCTTATTGATGATGAGTGGTATTAACTCTATCTTTGCAATAGGATGAAGCAATCTGTTTTTGAGGCTCTTTGTTTAAGCGGTCTCGATTGTTTTATTTTGTTTGAATAAATCCCTTTTTATCGTGAGTTATAAAAAAAACAATCAAATTCTGGTTGAAATGATCTGGTTTTTAGGAGTAGGTTGTGTCTGCAACAGTTTGGCAGAAATGCTTAGGCCTTTTACAAGAAGAGTACCCTGCGCAACAATTTAATACCTGGTTACGCCCTCTACAAGTTGAGGTGCAATCAGAAGTCAATACATTGGTGTTGCTAGCGCCCAATCGTTTTGTCGTCGATTGGGTGAAAAAGCACTTTTATGCTCGTATTTTGGAGTTGGTTAGTCAGCTCAGCGCGGAAGCCATTCATTTTGTAAGCATTGAAATAGGTACGAAGGTCGCCTCCCAGATTGTGGTTAACGACAAGACAAAGCCTTTGGAACCTAATGCTACTCAGGTTAAAACCATAGCCAAGAAATCAGCCGAACATTATAAAAACAGTTATTTGAATAAAAAGTTTAATTTTGACAGTTTCGTTGAAGGAAATTCAAACCAATTAGCCCGTGCGGCATCTTGGCAAGTCGCTGAGCGGCCAGGTGATGCGTATAATCCCTTGTTCATTTATGGTGGCGTTGGTTTGGGAAAAACCCATTTGATGCATGCCGTTGGTAATGCCATTTTAAAAAATAATCCAGAGGCGAAGGTTTTGTACCTTCATTCTGAACGGTTTGTTGCGGATATGGTCAAAGCGCTTCAAACCAACTCAATTAATGAATTTAAACGATTTTATCGATCTTTAAATGCTCTATTGATTGATGATATTCAGTTTTTTGCAGGAAAGGACCGGTCGCAAGAAGAATTTTTCCATACCTTCAATGCTTTGCTTGAAGGACAGCAACAAATTATACTCACCAGTGATAGGTATCCTAAAGAAATTGAAGGGGTCGAGGAACGACTCAAATCTCGATTTGGTTGGGGATTAACCGTTGCAGTCGAACCGCCTGAATTAGAAACAAGAGTGGCTATTTTAATCAGCAAAGCAGAGTTATCAAACATTGAGTTGCCTTATGAGGTTGCTTTTTTTATTGCAAAAAGAATTCGTTCTAATGTTAGGGAATTAGAAGGGGCTTTGCGGCGAGTGATTGCCAATGCGCATTTCACTGGCAAGCCCATTAATATTGAATTTGTTAATGAGGCACTTCGAGATTTACTTGCCTTACAAGACAAATTAGTTACCATAGATAATATTCAAAAAACAGTTGCAGAGTATTATAAAGTCAAAGTCGCAGATCTTTTATCCAAGCGTCGAAGTCGCTCTATTGCACGGCCTAGACAAATGGCAATGGCTTTGGCCAAAGAGCTCACCAATCATAGTTTACCAGAGATTGGTGATTATTTTGGCGGTCGAGATCACACAACGGTGATTCATGCTTGCAGAAAGGTGAAGGAGCTCGTGCTCGAAGCCAAGGACTTTGCAGAAGATTATAAAAATTTGATGCGCACTTTGTCATCATAAAGTGAGAATGCTCATGTTTGAATTCACCATAAGTAAACAACAATTACTTCCCCCTCTGCTCACCGTGGCTGGTGCTGTTGATAAAAAACAGTGCGTTCCCATACTGGCTAATATTTTGGTCAAGCTCTCTACATCTACCTTGTCATTTACTGCAACCGATTTAGATATTGAAATTACGGGGTGTGTGCCCTGTTCCACAAGTCACGGAACTGGGACTATTACTGTACCCTCTAAAAAAATGATAGACATTATTCGAACACTTGACGATGACGCCATACCCACCATTTCCTTTCATGAAAGCCTGATGACTATCAAGGTAGGAAGGAGTCAATTCAAATTAACAACCTTAGCCGCAGATGATTATCCAAATACGGAAGACGATGTCAATGAAGTGGAGCTTTCTGTTGAAAGACATAAACTGATTCATTTGTTTCAATCAACGCATTTTGCTATGTCTCAACAAGATGTAAGAGTATATTTAAATGGTTTGCTTTTGGAAATTGACTCTCAAGGTTTGACGGCTGTTGCCACAGATGGCCATCGTATGGCAATCTCTAAGTTGCCTGTCACCATGAATAACCAGCACCATCGACTCTTGATCCCAAGAAAAGGCATTCAAGAAGCACTTCGATTGCTCACCGGCGTTGAGGATCAGATGGTCATAGTATCTGCCGGTAAGCGACAATTCAAACTGAAAACCCAAGATTACTCATTTTCTACCAAGTTGTTAGAAGCTCGGTTTCCTCCTTACAATAAAGCCATCCCTATCTCTCAAGACAAATCCGTCATCATCCTGAGAGATGTGTTAAAACGTGCTCTTTCACGAATTACTATTTTGGCCAATGAAAAATTACGCGCAATCTTGCTGCAGATCGTACCAGGTCAATTAACACTCATCGCCAACAACCAAGACCAAGAGGAAGCCGTTGAGACCTTAAGTGCCGAAACAGAGGGCGATGAATTACAAATAGGTGTCAATGCCACTTATTTGAGTGATGTCCTCCAGCATATTCAAGATGGCCCTTTACGTTTGTCCTTTTCATCTGCTGACAGTAGTATATTACTTGAGTCTCTAAATGATGAGCATTACTCCTATATCATCATGCCTATGAAGTTATGATTATTACAGAATTAACCATTCATCATTTACGTAACATCGAAACAGCCCAATTCACACTTCACCCTAAGTGTCATTTGTTTCACGGAGAAAATGGCAGTGGTAAGACCTCTCTTTTAGAAGCTATTTATCTGCTTTGTACCGGCCATTCCTTTAGAACACGAGAAACATCCCCCCTCATTCGCTATGGTGCTTCGGCTTTCACAGTGTTTGCTCAGATCCAGGGAGATGCAACGATTAGCATTCAAAAGTCTTTGCTTGGTCCAACCCAAGTTAAATTAAATCGAGAGCCCTGTCGCTCCAGCAGTCAGCTTGCTCGACTTTTTCCTTGCCTTGTTTTTTACCAAGACATGTTTCAAATCATCGATGCGGGCCCTGCTGTTCGCCGAACGCTTTTGGATTGGGGATTGTTTCACGTGGAACAATCCTATCACAGGGCATGGAAAGATTATCGATGGGTTCTGAAACAGAGAAACGCCTTGCTGCGTCAAAAAGCCGCGAGAAGTGCCTTTGATTCGTGGGACCAACAGCTCAGTACCCTGGCGCTAGAGTTAGACAGGATGAGAGGGGTGTATTTTGAGCAATGGGTGAGAGAATTTAATAAAGCGTTGGCTTTGTTGACAGATATGCCCTGCCACTTGACGTATGAGAAAGGTTGGGATCGAAAAGAATCGGGGTATTCTCTTCAATCGATTCTAAGGAATCAATTAGATCAGGACATACAGCGACAATATACCCAATCAGGACCACACCAGGCAGATATTCGCTGTGAAGTTAATTCAAAAGCGGCCAAACGAATGATGTCGCGTGGTCAACAAAAATTAGTGTTGATTGCTTTAAAGCTTGCACAAGCTGTATTAGTGCCCGGTGAGTGTTTGTTTTTGTTGGACGATTTACCGGCAGAACTAGACGCAGAACATTTACAAAGAGTGTTAAAAAGCCTGACGCAAATAGAAGGTCAGAAAGTTTTTACTGCTCTAGATGACAAAGTGATCTCTCTTGAGCAAGGAAACTCAACTTTTTTGGCGGCAAGTGGGTTATAAAAGGTCGGGTTGGTTAAATTGTTGGTTGTTCCGTAGGGCTAGTGCCTCGTCAACATTCAATGTTGGGGTCACTGTAGGTTGGGTCTTGGCCCAAGGTCCAACCTACAACCCCACAATTGAATGTTGATGCGGCACTAGGTGTGTCCAAACTCCAGTAATGATCAAATCTAAATGGAAAGATCTCAAATTTCTTGGACACAAAGACATGAGGCCCTTTTCATGTTTTTTTGTCCAAAGTCCCTTTACTATGGTATCATATACAACATTTTTTCCCGATTTTAAAGACAAGGAAACTCATGAGCGTTGACACCAGTTATGACTCGACCAACATCAAGGTATTGAAAGGGCTGGATGCCGTAAGAAAGCGCCCTGGTATGTACATTGGAGATACCGATGATGGGACAGGATTGCATCATATGGTGTTTGAAGTGGTGGATAACTCTATCGATGAAGCATTGGCTGGGCATTGTCATGAAATCAACGTGACCATTCATCATGATGAGTCTATCACGGTCACGGATGATGGCCGTGGAATTCCAGTTGATATCCATAAAGAAGAAGGGCGATCTGCTGCCGAAGTCATTATGACGATATTGCATGCAGGCGGAAAATTTGACGACAATTCTTATAAAATTTCTGGTGGTTTACACGGTGTGGGTGTTTCGGTGGTGAATGCGCTTTCCGAGGAGCTGCATTTGTTGATTCATCGCGAAGGGCACATTTATGAACAACATTATCGGCATGGCGTACCAGATGATGTGTTGAAAATGACAGGAAACTCGGATAAAACAGGGACTACGATATGGTTCAAGCCGAGTGCGAACACCTTTACCAACATTGTGTTTCATTATGAAATTTTGACCAAGCGACTGCGCGAATTATCATTTCTTAATTCAGGTGTTTGTATCCACTTGTTCGATGAACGAACGGACAAAAAAGATACTTTCAAGTATGAAGGGGGGATAAAAGCCTTTGTTGAACACTTAAACCGCAATAAAACACCAATCACCGCAACGGTGTTTTCAATGTGTGCTGAAAAAGAAAAGATTGTCGTCGAAGTGGCCATGCAATGGAATGATACTTATCAGGAAAACCTTTATTGCTTTACAAATAATATCCCACAAAGAGATGGCGGCACACATCTTGCAGGATTTCGTTCTGCATTGACGAGAACTTTGAATAATTATATTGAAAATGAAGGTTATGCCAAAAAGGCTAAAATCGCCACGATAGGGGATGATGCACGTGAGGGTTTAACTGCGGTTTTATCAGTGAAAGTGCCCGATCCAAAGTTTTCGTCACAAACGAAAGATAAGCTTGTCTCATCTGAGGTGAAGGCAGCGGTTGAGTCCCTCGTTTCTGAGAAGTTGAATGACTATTTATTAGAAAATCCTGCTATCGCAAAAGCCATTGTCGGTAAAATGATTGATGCGGCTCGTGCCCGAGAAGCGGCAAGAAGAGCACGTGATATGACTCGCAGAAAAGGGGCCTTGGACATTGCCGGGTTACCGGGGAAACTTGCCGACTGTCAGGAAAAGGATCCAGCCCTTTCAGAACTTTATTTGGTCGAGGGAGATTCTGCCGGAGGTTCGGCCAAACAAGGGCGAGATCGAAAATTTCAAGCCATATTGCCGTTGAAAGGGAAAATTTTGAATGTAGAAAAAGCGCGGTTTGACAAAATGCTGTCTTCTCAAGAAGTGGCAACATTGATAACGGCGCTGGGCTGCGGGATTGGGCCGGATGAATATAATCCTGACAAGGTCCGATATCATCGAATCATCATCATGACTGACGCGGACGTGGATGGCTCACATATTCGAACCTTATTGTTGACCTTTTTCTACCGACAAACCCGAGAGCTCATAGAGCGAGGATACATCTATATCGCTCAACCGCCTTTGTACAAAGTGAAGCAGGGCAAGCAGGAGCAATATGTAAAGGATGATGATGCTTTGTTTGAGTATCTCACCCAAAATGCTCTTAATGGCGCAGCATTCCATCCCTCCAAAGATGCGCCTCCCATCACTTCTCAGGCCCTTGAGGCGCTGGTCCATCAATCACGCCGGGTAGACAATATCGTCAAGCGTTATACCCGTCGATATCATCAAGACATCATCAAAAGCATGTTAACTTTGCCTTTGTTGCAACGCGATGATTTTTCGAATCAGGAGAGCATCCGTCATTGGGCACGCCAACTAGAGCAACGATTGCAACAAGTTGAAAGTAAAACCCAACGGTTCACGGTTGATGTGTGGTCTATGCCTGATGCGGGGGATCATGTGCCGCGTGTTACTTTGACGCAACATGGGATGCCGCAGGAAATCGTATTGAGCAAGGAACTCTTGTTATCCAAAGATTATAAAGAAATGGCAACCTTAGGTGGGCAATTGTATCACTTGGTAGAGAGTGGCGCATATATCAGGCGGGGTGAAAAGAGATTGGATGTAACTCACTTCGAGCAGGTCATCACATGGCTTATGGAAGAGGCAAAGCGTGGTCAAAGCATTCAGCGTTACAAAGGTTTGGGGGAAATGAACCCGGTGCAATTGTGGGAAACAACGATGGATCCGAATGTCCGCAGAATGTTACAAGTTAGAATCGAGGATGCGGTAGCCGCTGACGAAATTTTTACCACCTTAATGGGTGATCAGGTGGAGCCTCGACGCGAGTTTATTGAAACGAATGCCTTAGAGGCAGGGAATATCGATATTTAGGGGTCACTGTAGGTTGGGCCTTGGCCCAACAGAATACGCTGTGCCACGGCTTGTGTTGGGCCAAGGCCCAACAACCTACAACCCCCGATCCTTAGCGATGCTTCTCGTCATCCTCTCAAGCTTCTTCCTTTTCTGTCGATATACAAGACAGGTGTGCTTGCCTCATAAAGGGCTTTATGACAATTGCCCTCATAAAAAACAAAAGGAGTAGGCCATGTCTATTCATCATGCATTAGAAGACGCATTTCTTCTAGAATTGTGCAAAGAAAAAATTACGGTATCGATTTTTTTGATTAATGGTATCAAACTGCACGGAATGGTTGATGCGGTTGATGATCAAGTGATCATGTTGAAGAGTGCTGTGACTCAAATGGTTTATAAACATGCCATATCTACCGTTGTTCCGGCGCGGATGCTCCCTTTGTCAACGGAACCTGGTGACTAAGCAGGGCAATTGCATTAAAATTTTGAGCCTGTTTGTGCGCTAATTTGAATCAATCTATCCGAGCCGTGACCGTCAGGGAGCGGGAATTGCCCGCTCTCTGATGGATGCTTTGAACATTTCCGCTCCCTGACGGTCACGGCTCGGATTTCCTGTGCATATATTAGGCGTTTTAATGCAATCGCTCTCGATCCTAAGCAAAAATTGTGGCAGACTCTGTCTTTTACCAACAAGAGATCTGGATTATGTTTGATCGTCCGAAAGGGGGAGAGCGCGCTGTTCTTGTTCAAATATCTCCTCATGGGCAAGATGCGGCAATTGCGCTCGAGGAATTTAAAGAGCTCGCATTATCTGCACAGGCTGATGTTGTGGGATGTGTGCAAGGTACGCGTGAAAAGCCGGATCCCAAATATTATGTGGGTCTTGGAAAGGCTGAGGAATTGAAAGAGCAGGTATTGGCATTAGAAGCAGGGCTTGTTCTTGTCAACCATGAATTGTCTCCATCTCAAGAGCGAAACTTAGAGCGTCTTCTAGAATGTCGTGTCGTGGGTCGAAGTGGGTTGATCTTGGATATTTTTGCACAGCGAGCCCGTACTTTTGAGGGGAAGTTACAAGTAGAGTTGGCGCAATTGGAGCATGTATCTACGCGGCTCATTCGTGGCTGGACTCATCTTGAGCGTCAAAAAGGTGGGATTGGGTTGAGAGGGCCTGGCGAGACGCAATTAGAAACAGATCGTCGTTTGTTGCGAGCTCGCATCAAAATCATTCAGAAACGCTTAGAGAAAGTTCGACAAAGTCGTTCGCAAAATCGACGTGCAAGGCAAAAATCAGCGATGCCTACGATTTCTCTTGTGGGGTATACCAACGCAGGAAAATCCTCATTATTCAATGCGTTAACAGGAGCCGGCCTTTTTGTGGCTGATCAATTGTTTGCGACGCTTGACCCAACCATGAGAAAGCTTGATTTGCCAGGCGCATCCCCGGTTATTTTGGCTGATACGGTTGGATTTATTCGTGATTTACCTCATGATTTGGTCGAGGCGTTCCATGCCACCCTTGAGGAAGTCAAAGAAGCGGATTTGTTGTTGCACGTGATGGATATTGCCGATCCCAATTGGCGATCGGCCATGATCTCGGTGGAAAAAGTTTTAAAAGAAATTGGAGCCTCTGATATTTCCGTGATCCATGTGTTCAATAAAATCGACTTGCGAGAAGGTTGGGTTGGCAAGTCGGAGCATCAAGATGATACGTGCAGGGTTTGGGTATCAGCAATGACCGGTGCCGGTCTTGATGAGTTACGAGAAGCCATTGGTACAAAACTTCATGGACAGGTGGTTGAAGAAGAGATCGAGTTGGGTGTGAACGACGCCAAACTTCGAGCACAATTTTATGCATTAGGGGCCGTGATGAGCGAAACACTGACAGATGCTGGAGGATGGTGTTTACATGTCCGTTTGAGCATGGAAGAAAAAGAGCGTTTACTACGGCGTTAGTTTTTTTGAAGTGATCTTTTCAAGTGCGCGCCTGTTTTGTCCGCCATATAACGTTTCAGTCAGTTGTCCCTTTGGATCAAACACAAACGTCACAGGTACCCCTCGAATATCCCCCAATTGCAGTTCACCTGCAGGATCTGTTGATAAAGAGGGGTAATGCATATCCACAGCTTTGATGAGCTCCTGGAGCTTTTCGAGAGGCAGTCCATCATAGTTCACCGCAAACAGGGCTACATCGTTTGGTTGATGTTCGTCATAAAAGCGATTCAACTCAGGAATTTCCTTAAGACAAGTATGACACCAACTGGCCCAGTAATTGATAAAGATCCACTTTCCCTTGAGATCAGATAGGGCAATGGACTTGCCGCTCATATCCTGGAGGTGAGCCGTTGCATGGGTTAACGAGGTAAAGAATAATAAAAATAAGAAAATCCTTTTGATCATGTTTTCCCCCCAAAGAAATCATTGAAGATGATACGCTATTTTTTGGTGTTTGGGTTACTATGTGGGTGAAGTACTTAAATCTGGCCTTGGAAGTAACCCAATCGCAATTTCAAAGCTCATCAAAGCTATTTTTGCTGATTCCTCTATCCCTCCTGGTGGGGCATTTATGATCCTGGTGATGTCTGTGGGTATGAGCGGATCGGTTGAGCAGGCATCCCGTAATCTTATGAAAAAGGCATGTGTTAATCTTTTTTTACTCAAGGCAGGTTCAGCTTCAGCTTCAGCTAGTGAATCTAGATGTTCTACAAACGCACCCCCTTCACCAAAAAATTGCTCATTGAGTAACTTTTTGGTCATCTCTCTTCTGTCTGTCAATTGAAGAGGAAAGAGGCTATTTATAGACTCTTCTAAACGGGGTTTGCTTCGCCCAAACATCATCTCCAATCCTTCTTCATGAAAATACTCATAACGCGTCTCTAGTAATGTTTTTTTCAGGGTGATCATCTCCTCAAAATGAGCTGCGCGTTTCTCTGGAGTAAAGTTTGACCACTCAGTAATTGCCTTTTTAAAGACCTCAAAACGAGTGATGGACTCCCGTAAATCTAAGAGCACAGGAAGGTGCATCTTGATGTAGAGCATCGTCTCTTTAATCGTCTCGTTTGTAGGCTCTATTGAACCAAGAAACCTAAGTTGATCACTGGCCTCGTTGGTAACGAAGTCGAGGAGTTTTAAATCTCCAGATAGGGTCGGTAATGGCATGCGAAACAACTCTTGACGTTTTTCTAAACACTTTGTGTTCCATTCGGCAATATTTGCTTTGTTGGTTCGAATCATCCTCCGAAAGTTATCGGATTGACCCGTCTTAGTAAGGAATTCAAGACCAACTTTGTTTTTAAACCATACTGCTAAAGACTTGTCTAATGCCATGCTTGCTTCAAAAGTTTTATTGTCAACGATCCTCGGGACCCATGCTTCGGAATCCAAATAGAGCAGGCATTTACGAATGGAATTTATGGAACCCCTTGCATTCCATAGTTTTCTAGCATCGGAATGATCGAAAGAATCTATCTCTAATATTTTAATCGCGTGATCAGCGAAATGCGATAAGGCTAATAGCGTTCTGTTTGGATAGGGCGTATCAGGGGTTGCCGATGTAGACTCAGAACGGTCAGACAGAGTGTCTATATCCCCTGAAAGCGTACCCCCATGGATTCTTTCCATTTCGATTTTGAGAGCCTGTAGTTCGGCAGATAGTTTTACTATTTCTGGATTCGTACTCATCATCACTCCCTAACAGATATTTTTTAAAATCATGCTTTAAGTATAGCTCACAAAATAGGAATGATTTTTTTACAAGCAATTCGCGTGGGTTCTGATCTAAAAGGCTCTCACAACACCTCTCCCCTTAAGGTTCCGTTAAGGTTGCTTTGTTACAGTTTCATCATCAGACAACCTTTTTTCCCTTATCCGAAACTTAACCCATGATGTTCATGGATCAACAAACAGTGAGCATGTCATGGCCATAACTCTCATCATTGTTATCATCTTAGTTTTAAGTAGTGTCTGTGTAGCCGCCATGATGTATCGGCTGAGGATGCAGCCCGCCGTTCCATTGAAATGGATGGACTATCTCAAGCTCACCTGTAGCGGCATTATGGCTTTTATTGCCGATACCATTGGTGTGGGTAGTTTCGCGGTCAATGTGGCTCTTGCGAAACTTCTGGGAACGTTTCGGGATGATGAATTGCCTGCCGTGAATAATGGTGCTCAAGTCATTCCTGGCACGATAGAGTCCCTTTTTTTCATGCAATGGATCGACGTGGATCTGACCACCCTGGTCACATTGGTGTTGGGAACTTGTCTTGGCGGACTGGTGGGTGGTGCGGTCGTTAGTCGTTTGAGTAAGCAGGCGATTCGACTGGCGATGATGAGCTGTTTTCTTCTGATCATTGCCTTGTTAATGTGCCATCAATTTCATATTCTGCCTTCTGATGGCGATGTCATTGAGCTGCACGATTGGAAATTGGGGATTGGTTTTGTGGCTTTGGTGATTTGTGGGGCGTTGACGTCTGTGGGGATTGGCTTGTTTGCGATGGTTCAAGGCGTCTTGTTTTTGCTGAATGTATCGCCGCTTGTCGCATTTCCCATCATGATGACAGCCGGTGCCATGCAGCAGCCATTAACCACACTGGTTTTTCTGCAACAAAATAAAATACCCGTGAAGAAAACGCTGATATTAAGCTTGTCTGGATGTATTGGGGTGTTGATCACGTTACCCTTGTTCAGTCATTTGACGGTTACTTGGTTACATTCTTTGTTGTTGGTCATCTTAATTTACAATTTCTCAGCCATTGGTCGAACTTATTGGCAGACTCGATCTTTAAGTCTAAAACATCGTTCGCCAAATGATTCTTTAAAGATCTATAATTAACGTTTGATGATGAGACCCACGAAATGGATGAGCTTAAAAGTAAATCGCAAAAAAAACGCGATGCTGAAGCGTTGCAAAAAGTGGGTGTCAAACTGGTAGCTCTCAGCCTTGAACACCTGAATCAATTGCCCCTTAGCCCTCATTTAAGGCAAGCCATTCTTGAAGCCAAGGGATTGAAAAGCCATGGGGCCATCAGGCGTCAAGCCCAATGGATTGGGAAGCTGATGCGAACTGATGAGTGTGATGCCATCCTTGCAGGTTTTGAGGCCTTACAACAAGAAGCTAGCGCGACTACGGCCACCTTTCATGAAGTGGAACAGTGGCGCTCGCGCCTGATCAAAGAGGGCGATGAGGCTCTCACCGATTTTGTAAATCAATATCATCCAAACGACATACAACACCTTCGCCAACTCATCAAAAAAGTGGTTGATGAGACAAAAAAAGAGGTGAATCTCGGGGCTAGTAAGGCGCTGTTTCGCTATTTAAGGTCTTATTTACCATGATGTTTTCATTATTTGTGAGTTGTCCAAAGGGGTTTGAATACCTGTTGGAAGAAGAGTTGTTGGCCTTGAAGCTTAAGGTCACGCGTGTGAGTCCACAAGGGGTTTATGGTGAGGGTGATTTGGCTCTGATTTATCGATTGTGCTTGTGGTCACGTGTGGCCAATCGGGTTCAATTGATTTTGTTGGAAGGGCCATCGCTTGATCAACTCGCGCTGTACGAACTCTGCCGCTCATATCCTTGGGATCAGTTGTTTTCCGTGGATAAAACACTCGCCATAGAGTTTCATGGCTCTTCATCCACCTTTAGAAACTCGATGTTTGGGGCGCAATGTATCAAAGATGCCATCGTCGATCACTTTCGAGAGACAAACGGCACTCGACCCACCATCTCCCGAGAGGCCCCTCAAGTGAAACTACACGCTCATCTGAAGCATGACGTGGTGACGGTGAGCTTTGACCTCACGGGATATAGCCTTCATCAGCGGGGGTATCGAATAGAGTCAGGCATAGCACCTCTCAAAGAAAATGTTGCCGCAGCGATGTTGATGCGAGCCAAGTGGGAACAGTTATATGCTGAGGGATATGCTCTTCATGATCCTTTTTGTGGCGCTGGGACGCTGGTGATCGAGGCCGCGATGATCGCAGCGCGTGTCGCCCCAGGCTTGCTCAGACAAGATCAATCCTTCCACTATTGGAAGGATCATCAACAGGCTTTATGGGATGCTATTAGAGAAGAAGCGTTGCAACAAATCAAGCCCCTCACCACCCCTTTAAGAGGTACTGATTTCAATCATGATTTGGTGAAGGCGGCCACTGCAAACGCGGCGCGCGCTTTGGTTGGAGAGTGGGTCACGTTTGAAACCTTGGCGTTGAACGACTGTACCTCTTTGTCTTCTAAAGGTCTTATGATCTGCAATCCACCTTATGGGGAGCGTTTGGGAAATGTTGACCAACTCATGGCTTTATATCAACAATTGGGCCGTGCTTTACATGCGCACTACCAAGGTTGGCACGCTGCCATTTTGACCGAAAAGCCTGAGCTTGCTAGAGCGATTGGCCTGCGGGTTAAGAAGCAATATGCTGTTTTTAACGGGGCATTGGCGTGTCAGCTGTACCTCTATGGTTTAGATGAGACCAACAAACTGTCGGGATCGCACGATAAACCTTTGTCCCCAGGCGCTGAAATGCTCCTGAATCGGCTGAAAAAAAATCATCAGCACCTACAGAAATGGGCGAAGCGTGAGGGGATCAGTTGTTATCGGGTTTATGATGCCGATTTGCCTGATTATTCTTTTGCGATGGATATTTACAATGATCATGTCGTTTTACAAGAATATAAGGCACCCACCTTGATTGATCCCAGTAAAGTTGAAAAACGTCGTCAAGAGGTGATTGATGTCGTGCCAAAGGCTCTGGGGATTCTACCAACGCATGTGGTGATGAAACAACGTCTTCAACAAAAAGGGACCGAACAATACCAAAAGATGAGTCAAACAGCGCAATCTTTGGTGGTGAGTGAGGGACGGGCGAAGTTTAAGGTCAATTTGCATGATTACTTGGATACGGGCTTGTTTTTAGATCACCGCCTGCTTCGGAGCCGATTTGCGAAGTTGCCCGCGGGAACCCAATTTTTAAATTGTTTTTCCTACACGGCTTCCGCCAGTGTTCACGCAGCCTTGAATGGTGCTACAACCACGAATGTTGATTTATCGAATACCTATGTGACTTGGGCTAAAGACAACTTCAAACTGAATCATTTGGATCACGCCAAGCATCAATTTATTCAAGAGGATTGTTTGACTTGGTTGAAGAGAGCACGCGAACGTTTCGATGTGATATTTTTAGATCCCCCCAGTTTTTCAAATTCAAAGCGCATGACAGACACGCTAGATATCCAGAGGGATCATGAAGAGCTGATTACGCGCGCGATGTCACGGCTTTACCCAGGTGGAACCTTATATTTTTCAACGAACTTGAGGTATTTCGTGATGTCTCAGCGGATTTTAGAGCAGTATCAAGTGCACGAGATCACGGCCGAGACGATAGATGTTGATTTTAAACGAAACCAACGGATTCACCATTGTTTTACTTTGATGAATGAGTGAGCTTCGTTAACGATTGTGGCGGACGTGGTTTTGGCCTATTGAGTCCCTTTGCTCATCCGCGCGTTTCTGGGGTTGATAGGGGCTCTTTTCCGTAAAGAGCTTCTTTTAACTTACTCATACGCCCTAGCATAAAAAATATCTCGGCCACCATCAGCAGAGGGGCAATCCATATATGTCTGAGATTTTTGATAAAGTCTGACCGTTTTCCATCGATGACATGACCGATGAAGAGGAGAGCCCAACCGAAGACGAAAAGAACTAAGAAGGACCATAAAGCAAAAGCTGTCGGCCCGTCTGTGTTGAAAAAATGAGCTATCCAAATCAAAACAATCAGTAGAGGCGTAATGGCCAAAGCAAGCCACCCATTCAAACGAAAATAATAAATGAGTAAGCCTAGGAGGGCAATGTGAGCGACGTTGATATCGGCGACATGAAGAATGGTGATATGAACAAAGCCCAATAAAACCATCAACGAAAGAAGGATCAAGGGAACGCCAGCCCAATGGGTGTACCGGGTGACTAGGTTTTGATGAACGGTTGTGTAACCTTGTGCTTGCTCAATAAATGGGATCATCATGAGTGCCTTTGAAGAACCTTTAAAAAAATAACATAACATATTTTTTGAGGACTCGCTACAGGGATCCCATCGCGCACAGTATAGCTAAAACGTCCATTTCCCAATAATAAACAACACATTTCCAGCGCCTGCCCCACCTGGAATATAAGTTGCGGCTAGGGTGGCTCTTCGATAGTTTAGGGTAATCCATGGCAATGCGCCCGGAAAGGGGATGCCATGCAAAATATCGGAGCGGGCAGTCACCAGAATCGA
This sequence comes from Legionellales bacterium, assembly GCA_026399195.1. GTDB lineage: Bacteria > Pseudomonadota > Gammaproteobacteria > Legionellales > Legionellaceae > JAPLRK01. The sequence continues at coordinate 49,710 of JAPLRK010000083.1, read as the reverse complement.
GTAGCCAATGCCTACTCGGGTATTTTCGTTCAGATGTGCGGTTTTGATGAACCCATAGCCCACCGCAGGCTCTAATTTGCTGTGAGAGTCTAAAAAGGCGAAAGCGGAAAGCCCATGCCAATCACCATCTTCATCATAAAAACCCTTGCCAAACCCCCCTCCCCAAGCCAGTTCGTTGTAGGTGTCAATTCTTTCGGCTGAGTAGGTATAGCGATTATGCCAGGCATAACCTGTGAGGTAGAGCTCTGTATTGCCATCATACCAAATTTGATGCAATCGATGACAGAAGTGCCTTATCATGGCGGGCCCCTTTTGACAGGAGGTGTTGTCCTGTGCTGCTATGCTTGGCATGGAAAGGATCAATAATAAAAAAAAAAGGGTGTGTCGCATCATCATTCTAGACTTTTTCAAATAGCCGATATACTAACATGTTGGCCCTAATGGATGATAGAGATGATAGTACCCGCAACAACCCCTGCCGCAGGGATGGTGAACAACCAGGACAAAAGGATAAGTCGTATGGTTGGCCAATGAGTTCCGCTAAGTCCATTCACAAGACCAACGCCTGCAATGGCGCCGGTCACTGTTTGTGTGGTGGATACCGGTACGCCGAAGATGGTGGCTGCTAAAATCGTAGCGGCAGCACTTGTCTCGGCCGTGCAACCTCGCAAGGTATTAAGTTTGGTGATTTTGTTTCCCATGGTGTTTACAATGCGCCACCCGCCAAACAAAGTGCCCAGACTGATCACCGCTTGGCATGAAATGACCACCCAAAAAGGCACATAAAACGGTCCGTTGACCCAATGCGTGGAAAACAAGAGGACCGCAATGATCCCCATGGTTTTTTGTGCATCATTGCTGCCATGAGTCAGACTGAGTAATGCCGATGAGGCGAGTTGAAAGCCTTTGAAGACGTGGTCGAGCGTATGTTCATCATGATGGCGCAAAAGATGTGTCAACACAAAGGTGAAAGACAAACTGATGGCAAGCCCCAAGATGGGAGAAATCACGATGCCGATGGCCACTTTGACAAAGCCAGTTAACTTCAAAGTAGCAAACCCACCGCGAGCAATGGCCGCCCCGGCAAGTCCGCCAATCAAGGCATGAGACGAACTTGAGGGTAATCCGAAATACCAGGTCAAAAGGTTCCATAAAATGGCGCCGATGAGGGCTGCAAAGATCAGTTTGGTATCAACGACACTTTGATCAATTAAGTCATGACCGATGGTATGTGCAACCATCAAATTGAAAAAAACAAAGGCGATGAGACTGAAAAAAGCCGCCCAAATCACTGCTTGTCTTGGGGTCAGAACGCCCGTGGTGACAATCGTGGCAATGGCGTTTGCGGCATCGTGAAAACCGTTGATAAAGTCAAACGCATATGCAATTCCGATGACAATGAGGATGAAGACCACGCCTTGGTCCATGGGGTTGGCTCCTAGAGATAGTAGCAAGAATAGGTCAGCAAGGCAGATACACCTTGCATGAGGTGTTTTACGCCTGAAGGTAAATCAGCGGCACCAGCGGCTACGGCAAGATGCGCGTGTTTGGTTTCGTCGCTCTTCATTTTCATTAAGATAGCCCTGGATTTTTTATCTTGAGAGGGGAGTTCTGCGAGGTGCTTTTCAAGGTGGTTTGTGACCTGGCGCTCTGTTTCTGCTACAAAACCAAGGCTCCATTTGTCACCAAATAAGCCGGCAATGGCACCAAGAAAAAGCGAGCCGGTATACCATAGGGGATTGAGCACGCTTGGTTTGCTGTTCAGTTCTTGTAATCGTTGTTCACACCAAGCCAAATGGTCGACTTCATCGATCGCGGCTTGAGTCATTTGTGCTTTCACTTCGGTCAATTGCGCGGTCAGCGCTTGGCCTTGATACAGGGCTTGGGCTGAAACCTCCCCCGCATGATTGACCCGCATCAAACCGGCAACGTGGCGTCTTTCTTCATCGTTTAGGGCAGCTTCAGGCAGACCACGCCCAGGCGTTCCTCGGGCGGATTGTCTTTTTAAAGGAGTGAATATGGTGCGCAAGGCGGTATCAAATTCACAGATGAGGGTATCAACGATGCTTTTGGGACACATGTTTTTTTGAAGATCCTTGATTGACAAACATCAATGTGCGCTATCTTAGCTTGATTAGTCAACTGTTTGAAGTAAAATTAATTTACTCAAGAACAACGATTTGTTCTTGTTGCCCCAGACCACTGATTTCCAGCGACACCTTATCATGAGGTTTTAAAAACATATCCTCCCCCCAAGACTTGGCGTTTCCGGGAGCTGAACCCATAGAAATGATATCGCCTGGATAAAGAGTGAAGTATTGGCTTAAATAACTCACAACGTCTTCATCGTTATGGATATAATCTTTCGAATTGAAATCCTGACGAAGGACTCCATTCACCCAAAGGGAAATGTGTAAGTTGCTTGCGTCAGGTATTTCATCTTTGGTGACGATGTAGGGGCCAATAGGGGCCGCATTATCAAAGCCTTTTCCTTTGGTGAATTGTTTGTCGAAGGTTTCAAGTTGTAAATATCTATCTGAAATGTCATTCACACAAGTATAGCCCAAAATGTGCTCTTTTGCGGAGGTTCGGCTGATGTATTTCCCCTTCTTCCCAATGACAATGCCGAGCTCAGCTTCCCAGTCTAATTTTTTCATATGGCGTGTGTATAAGATGGGATCTTGGGGGCCACATACGGAGGAGCTTGGTTTTAGAAACACCACCATATCGGTTCCAGCGGTGGTGACGACACCCATTTGGGTATTGTGAAGTTTTGAGTTATAACCCACACAAATGACTTTACCAGGTCTGCCAATACAAGCCCCGATCCTCACGGGCTCTGAGACTTTGGGCAAAAGGCTGAGATCTAGCGAGCTTAAGAGGTGCCATAAATCAAGGTTTTCAAGGTGTATGGGGCTAAAATCAGCGATGAGATGGGACAAATCGCGAAGATATCCTTCAGCGTCCAAAAGACCAGGTTTTTCCGATCCCAAAAGCCCATATCTGAGCAATTTCATTTTTCAACTCCTCGTTAGTCGTTACTTAACAGCGAGCTCAGTTGGTTACCCACCGCCGCAGTGTCGCTTGGCTTTAGTAGCGTCCCCGTGAGCGACCAAGAGACTCCGCTGTTATTAGAAGTATAGATGAAGGGAACGATGCTGTTGGTGTTGGTCATGTATTGCCCGACAGTGACACAGTGAACACCTGTTTCGTCGCAGGTGATACTGTGTAATTCGCTTTTTTGAACGCCATTGGAAGCAACATCGATAGGTAGCGGAAAGGGATTGCTTAAAGACCAGGTCGCCCCTCCGTTCTGACTGGAAAAGCTGAACGGAACGATATTGTTGCTCGTCGATTGATAAAACCCAACGGCACAACAATGCACCCCAGTTTTGTCACAGGTCACGCCCTGAAGGATTGATTTTTGACTGCCCGCCACGTCGAATGGAAGCGGCAGAGCCTTGCTGAGGGCCCAATGGGTGTCGTCTTTGGAGGTATAACTCAGCGGCAAGATATTGTTGTTAATGTTACGATAGTTGCCAACAGCTGTTTTGGCGAAGACTTGAGATCCACTCATGAGGATCAAGGCGAGGCAGATGATGCTTAATTGATGTTTCATGAAGTTGTCCTGTTAAAAACAAGCAAGAGAAGGCCCTAAGAAAGGTGCAGTATAACAGAAGATAGTCAGAACGATGAGCGTGTATTATCATACCCTTTATGAAAAAAAATTCTCATCCTCAACCATAGGAATCACAGAAGATGTCATTACATATTGTCATTCTGGCAGCGGGAGCTGGTAAACGTATGCATTCATCACTTCCCAAAGTATTGCATCACGTGGGGGGGAAACCCATGCTCGAGCACGTGCTGGAACTGGCTCTGGGATTGAAGCCTGAAGGTATCCACATCATTATTGGACATGGGGGTGATAAGGTCCGTGCAGCGTTTCCTCATGTGCCGGTTCATTGGATCCATCAACAAGAGCAATTAGGAACTGGGCATGCCCTAATGCAAGCGCTGCCTCATATCCCAGAGACGAGTTTGGTGTTGGTGTTGTATGGTGATGTGCCGCTTCTTCCAAGAGATCTTTTACTGTCATTGATCACCAAGGGACATTCCAGTCTCGCTCAGGGCTCGTCCTTAGTTTTGTTGTTGGCCAACCTTCCAGATCCGACGGGGTTGGGTCGAATCATCCGCGATGAGCAGCAGCGGATTGTCGGTATTGTGGAAGAAAAAGATGCGAGTGTTGAGGAACGACTGCAAAAGGAAATTTACAGTGGCATTTGTTGTGTCAGTGCGGCTTGTCTCAACCGATGGCTGCCACAATTGCAACCGCATAACGCGCAAGGAGAGTACTATTTGACGGATATTGTCAAGTACGCAGTGGTCGAAGGTCTTCACGTTGGGGAACAATTTGTGATAGATCCCCTGGATATTTGTGGTGTGAATGATAAGGTGCATTTACAACACGTAGAGCGGATCTGGCAATCCCGAGTAGCCTTAGAAATGATGCTGCAGGGAGTCACTTTGGCGGATTCGGATCGCATAGATGTGCGCGGAGAACTCACGGTTGGAAAAGATGTTTTCATTGATTTTAATACCCTTTTCGAAGGCAAGGTGGTGATTGGGGCGGGATCTCACATTGGCCCAAACTGCAGTTTAAAAAACGTCACTTTGGGAACGAATTGTGACATTTTGGCTCATTGCGTTCTTGAGGATTGTCATGTGGGTGATCACTGCCAAATAGGGCCTTTTGCACGATTAAGACCTGGAACTCATTTGGAGGCGGGATGTAAAATCGGGAATTTTGTTGAAACCAAAAATGCCTCTTTCGGGCGAGGGTGCAAAGCCAATCACTTGAGTTATTTGGGCGATGTGACGATGGGTGAGCATGTGAACATTGGGGCCGGTACCATCACCTGCAATTACGATGGGGCTTATAAGCATCAAACGACAATAGAGGATGATGTGTTTGTTGGCTCTGATACACAATTAATAGCGCCAGTCACCGTTGGAAAAAATGCAACCATTGCCGCTGGAAGCACGATTCGTAAAAACGTCCCACCGAATGGATTAACCTTGACGGAGGCAAAACAGAAAACGATACCGGGATGGGTTCGGCCAAAAAAAAATCAGCCCTGAATTAACCCTCTTCCGCCATCTACACATAAAGTTTGTCCTGTGATGAAAGGATTTTCAGCGATGGCCAAGACAGCGTTAGCAATAAAGAGAGGATCTCCATGCCGTTTCAAGGGTGTGTTTTTAATGATTTTTTGTTGTTGTTGCTCACTCAGAGCATTGTCGTCTTCAGGCCAGGCCATAGCTCCGGGAGCTATGGCATTGACGCGAACCAAGGGTGCGAATTCTCGTGCGAGAGATTGGGTTTGCATGCCGAGAGCGGCCTTGGATTGACAATAGATGGAGTAGCCTTTTAAGGGGCGAATGGCGTGGAGATCAGTGATGTTGATGATGCTTCCTTCTTGTTTCGAAAGTGGAATGAAAGCCTCATGACTTAACCAAAAAGGCGCTTTGACATTGAGCGTGAATATCGCATCCCAAAAACGATCGTCATTCAGCGTCGTTTTTTTAAAGATGGCGGCATTGTTTACCAGCAGGGAAAGCTTGGGGGCCCACTCGAGGACTTGGGTCATGAGTTTTTGGGCTGAATGTTTCGACGTCAAATCAGCCTGAAAGACCATCGCGCTGTCGGGTCTTTCCAAATTCATTTCGCAAGCGAGAAGGTGGGCTGCTTCAAACGATTGGTGACAATGAATGGCCACACGAAAGCCTGCTTGATGCAAATGTTCTGCAATCGCCGCTCCAATACGTCTTCCAGCACCTGTCACCAGGGCAACTCGTGTGACTTGTTTAATGACTTGATTCAAGGTATGTTCCCCTTATGAACTTATTCGATTCTATCTGTGCCGAAATACAACAAAACGGGCCACTCCCTTTTGTAGATTTCATGCATCGGGCGCTCTATGCCCCCAATCTTGGGTACTATAGTTCCACTGGACTCCCCTTTGGTGCTGAAGGCGATTTCATCACAGCGCCCATGCTCACCCCTTTGTTTGCAGGGACCTTGGCCCATCAATGCCAAGAACTCTTTTTAAAGCTCACCGACCCAATCGTCTTTGAGTTTGGCGCAGGGACAGGCCAACTTTGTGTGGATATGTTAACACACCTTGAAAAGCTGCAGATCCTCCCTAGGGAATATCATATGTTAGAAGTGAGTGCCCATCTGATGCAGCAGCAACGCGCCCTCATTCAATCTAAAATTCCACACTTGGCAGACAGAATCCGATGGCTTTCCCATTGGCCGAATAAGCCGTTTCAAGGGGTTGTGATTGCCAATGAAGTCTTAGATGCTATGCCGGTGCATCGTTTTTTGCACACCATCAATGGCTTGTTTGAAAGCCATATTACCCTGAATGCGGACCATGCGCTTGAAGAGATAGTAAAGCCTTGTACAAATGAGCGATTAAGAGCGCATGTTCAATCGGTGTTGCCGAGAGATCTTTGCCCCTATCAATCAGAAGTGAATTTGTTTGTGGATGATTGGTTGCAGCAGTGTGGTGCTATGCTCCAAAAAGGTGCGATGATTGTCATTGACTATGGCTTTCCAGAACACGAGTTTTATCATCCCGATCGATACATGGGAACCTTGATGTGCCATTATCAGCACAAAGCGCACACGAACCCACTGATACATCTTGGTGAGCAAGATATCACGGCTCACGTAGATTTCACTCATGTGGCACATGCAGGAGTTTCTGCGGGATTTCACGTGGCGGGCTATACCCAACAAGCCGCTTTTTTACAAGCCCTGGGTTTGTTAGACTTACTCAGTCACATCGATGATGAACATCAACGGATCAAAGCCACACAAGCTGTCAAAACATTGATTCAACCCACGGAGATGGGAGAGCTTTTTAAAGTGATGCTGCTGACCAAAGACATCGATGGGCCCTTTTTGGGATTTCAATCACATGATAAGCGAGCGAGTTTATAACCATGTCTAAATATTTAACCACCGTGGAGCTGCAAAAAGAGTCCATGAAGTTTTCTGCAGGCCATACCACCCTTTTTTCAGCTACCGAGCGAGAACCCTTGCATGGCCATATGTATGCTGTATATCTTGCATTAACCACTTGGGTAGAAAGCAACGGCATGACTTTTGATTATCGATACTACAAGGAGCGCGTTCATCTGTTGTGTCGGCAATTGAACCAAACGTTTTTGATGCCCCAACACTCGCCCTTCCTCGAGGTTTCAGAAGATGAGGCCTATTATTACTTTACCTTCAACCATAAAAAAATCCCTTTTCTCAAAGAAGATGTCACCCTGATGCCATTGAGCAATATCACGGTTGAAGAATTATCTCGTTGGTTTGTCAATGAATTGATAAAAGATCAGGAGGAATTGAAACGGCATCGTATTCAAAAGATATTGGTTAAAGTTTTTTCAGCTCCTGGGCAGTCAGCCAGCCATACGTGGTCTATTGAATGACCTTTGTCTTTAAGATTTGTGTGTTGCATACGATGCGCGATGCTTTTGATTATTTTGCAGGCGACATTGAGCCTCAGATTGGCGCTCGAGTACTTGTACCTTTTCGCCGCAAAACACGCGTTGGGATTGTGATTGCAAAAGTCAAAATAGAACCTCTCCCAACGACGAAAACCATCTTGACTGTGGTGGATGATACGCCGTTGTTAACGGGTGAGGTGTTGATGTTATGTCAATGGATAAGCCGTTATTATCAATCCCCGTTGTCCGAAGTTATTCCCCTGGCGTTGCCTAAAAAATATCGTGAAGGATCTGTGTTCCAATGGCCCGTCAGTCAGGATTACCGACTGCTGATCCCCGTTGAAATGGCACATCTTTTGCTGCCCAAGAATGCTCACCGCCAACATCAACTGCTTGATTTTTTTGCAAAACACCCTGATCCCATTCCAAAACATCAGCTGTTGCAGGAGGGGTTCCTTTCGGCGTCGTTAGCTCCCTTGTTAAATAAGGGCATCCTTGAATGTCAATCTCAACGGGTGAGACCTATGAGCACGCATTTGCTACCGGAGCAACCCCTGGCTCTTAACGCTGAGCAGGCCTTGGCCGTTGGACAGATAAACCAAGATTTACAGTCGTATCGTTGTTTTTTGCTGCAAGGCGTGACAGGGAGTGGGAAGACGGAAGTTTATTTACAGGTCATAGCGCGCGTACTCGCTTTGGGGCGTCAAGTCTTGGTGTTGGTGCCTGAAATTGGGTTAACCCCACAATTATTGGCGCGCTTTCGAGTGCGTTTTCGTGAGCCAATGGCCGTGATTCACTCTGAATTAAATGACACCGAACGTCAAATGGCTTGGATGTGGGCCAAAGAGGAAGAAGTCAAATTGGTGATTGGAACACGATCTGCCATTTTTACCCCCATGCCGGCACTAGGTTTAATCGTTATCGATGAGGAACATGATGCCTCTTTAAAGCAGTTGGATGGGGTGCGCTATTCTGCACGTGATACGGCCTTAATGCGAGCACATCTTCGTCATATTCCTATCATTCTTGGATCAGCCACACCTAGTTTAGAAAGTCTTCACAATTGTAGTTTAAACAAATACACCAAGTTGTGTTTGAATCAAAAGGCGCTGGACAGCGTGCCATTACTTTATGAGATCCAAGATGTGAGGAATGTGACATTGCAAGACGGGCTATCGAGTGCGACGGTTGCGCGGATCAGGGCACATTTGCAGCAGAAAAACCAGGTGTTGATTTTCATTAATCGTCGAGGCTTTTCGCCGGTGTTGCTGTGCCATCAATGCGGATGGATGGCGGATTGTATCGCTTGTGATGCTCATTTAACCTTGCATCGTCTCAAAGGTCGTCTGGTCTGTCATCATTGTGGGTTAAATCAAAGGATCCCAACCGTTTGTCATGCTTGTAAAAGTCGGGAGCTGCATCCTCTTGGCGCAGGGACGCAGCGTGTGCATGAATATTTGACGCGAGAATTTCCAACCACGACGCTGGTGCGAATTGATAGAGATGAAGTTCAAAAAAAGAACGCCCTTGATGCCTGTCTTGCACAGATCAACGATGGTACGGTGCAACTGATTGTGGGGACGCAAATGTTGGCCAAAGGACACCATTTCCCGCGCCTGACGTTGGTGGTTGTTTTAGACACAGACAATGGATTTTTTAATCATGATTTTCGAGCACTGGAACGGTTGGGACAGTTATTGGTGCAGGTGGCCGGTCGAGCTGGTCGTGCTGAGTACCCGGGTCAAGTGCTGATTCAAACCCATGTGCCCCACCATCCCTTGCTGAATTTATTGATTCAAGAAGGTTATGATGTCTTCGCACAAGCATTACTTGAAAAGCGACGTGAGGCTGACATGCCGCCCTTCCATTTTCTGTCGGTGATTCGTGCTGAAGCAAGGCACCTTCCTAAAGTTTTGGAATTTCTGCACGCAGCAAAACTCAAGCTCAGTCGAGAACATTTGAATATTTTGGGCCCGGCACCTGCGCCTCTTGCGCGCAAGGCCTCTCATCATCGGATGCAGCTTTTGGTGAAGTCCGCCTCAAGACAAACCTTAAAACTTGCGTTGACTGAGCTCTGCGAGTGGTTGACAATGAATCCTTTGTGTTCTGGGATCCGCTGGAATGTGGATGTTGATCCGATGGATTTGTCTTGAAAACTTTACCGATACTGCTACCTGGTGATTGTGTTGAAATCATAGCACCTGCCTCAAGATGTTCAGACGTTGAGCTCAAAGTGCTTCAAGAACTCCTGTCATCTTGGCGTCTCAATCCCATTGTCGATGCGGATTTGTTCGGCAAGGATCTTCTTTGTTCTCATACGGATATTCGGCGAGCGGAGTTATTGAATCAAGCTTTATCACGGCGGGGTACCAAAGCCATTATTTGTGCGCGTGGGGGCTATGGCAGCTTGAAATTGATTCCGTCGTTAATGCGCTTGCCACAACCCAAAACCTTCAAATGGTTCGTTGGTATGAGCGATGTGACGGCGCTGCACTTGTTTTTTCAGCAGCAATGGCAGTGGCCTGTGATTCATGGTGCCGCAGATCCAGGACGATTTTCAGCCCCATCCATCGCCACCCTGAAATCTCTCTTATTTGGCGAAATATCTCAGCTCGAATGGGCCGCTCGGCCTTTGAACCTCGCGGCTGAGGCCAACCTCAGCTTTCAAGCGCCTGTGACAGGAGGTAATTTGACCCTTGTGCAAACGAGCATAGGTACGGCTTGGCAATTGCAGGGGGCTGGTAAAATCATCGTTTTAGAAGAGGTAGGGGAGCGTGGGTATCGTTTGGACAGGATGTTAGAGCACCTGCGCCAAGCGTCTTTACTTCAAGGGGTGCGAGCCCTTATTTTTGCAGACTTTTTGCAGGGTGATGAGCCGGATGGATCTTCTTTGATTCAACCCGTGTTAGCGCGTTTTGCCGAAACCTGTGCCATCCCTGTGCTTCAAATTCAAGGAGTGGGACATGGTCATGTTAACTTGCCAATGATCATGGGCACTGAGGGTGTTTTGCAGCTAGGACGTGATGCAAAACTTGTGTGTACAAAAAAACAGGTTGCATAAAACCCAATTTCGTGTACAATTACAGTCCAATTATGAGACGAATACTATTATTGATCATTTTGTTGGGCGTGACGTATACGTTCTGGAACGCCAATCGGTCTGTGCCGACAAAATTGGTAGAGCGGCCTGTTATCACCTTGGGAAAGCGGGTGCTTATCTCGGAAGTTCCTCCAGTCAAAAAAGATGTTTTAAAGACCATTTCTTTAAACAACATCAAGTTAAAAGCGATTCCTTTTGAAAATCTCCCAGGGTGGACTGATGTGAGCATCAGACAGTCTTTCCATGCCTTCAAACAGTCTTGCAAGGCATTTTTAAAGCAAGATCCGTCGCATGCTGTGGGTTCTAAGCATATCAAATTAAAAGCGAAAGATTGGCATCCTGCATGCCGGGCTGCAGAATCTATCACCGATCCCTATGACGGCCGTATAAGACAATTTTTTGAAACATGGTTTTATCCTATCGAATTTGCGAAACAAAAGCCTATCCACGGCTTGTTTACTGGGTATTATATGCCGCAGATCAAAGGCAATTTAAAGCGAACAGAAAAATATAACACGCCTATTTATGGCATGCCGGATGATTTGACCTGGGGAGGAACAAGTCATAAAAAATCAAAATCAGGGCATTATTTTACTCGAGAAGAGATAGACAAAGGTGCTCTCAAAAATAAGGCGCCAGTGCTAGCCTGGATCGATAGTCCCGTTGAGCGACTTTTTCTAGAGATCGAGGGCGCGGGAGTGATCCAATTGACCAATGGGAAGCGCATGGTTCTGGGATACGCCGGAGAAAACGGTGCTCCATATACCTCCATTGGACATGTTCTTATCAAAAAAGGGGTGTTGACGAAAGACAATGCCTCAAAAAGTAGGATCAAAAACTATTTAGAGCAAAAACCAAAAACTGCAAACACCATTTTACATAAAAACAAGTCATTTGTGTTTTTTGAGCATTTGAAAAACCCCATGGCAGAAGGCGCGCAAGGTACGGCCCTTACCCCAGGATATTCATTGGCGATTGACAGGGATTGGATCCCTCTTGGTGCCCCACTTTGGTTGTCGACAGCGATTCCTGACAAAAAACATGAAAATGACAAACAATTTCGACGCCTCATGATAGCGCAAGATACTGGAGGCGCCATCAATGGTCTGATGCGAGGGGACATTTTCTGGGGTGTCGGCAAAGCCGCAACCTATCTAGGCGAGCACATGAAACATGAGGGCCGCTATTGGTTGCTTTTGCCTAAGCTTGCTTTTAGGGAGAGCTAAGGATCGATCCCGATCCTTAATACCGCATTCGAACTTGGCGAACCACTCCACAGTATCGGTCATTTTCTGTTAGTAAAATGGCGGGATAGGCTGGATTATGGGGTTTTAAATAGCGTGAATTTCCGTCAATGATCAGTTGTTTGCAGGTTGATTTTGTTTCGCCGCTGAGCAAAAAGATGACTTTGTGTTTGTGAGCAGGTTGGTGATTGGGGTCGACTATCAGAATGCTACCGGGTTCGTATCGGGGCAGCATGTCATCGTTTTCGACAACGAGGGCATAAGCGTTTTGGCCAATGTCGCTCTCGGCCCAAGCCCAGCTTGGATGGGTGGTGGGGGTGGTTTTGGGTAGAAGTGTTTCCCAGCTTGCCGCATCGGCCCATGTGATGATGGGGACTTTTATCCAAGCTTCGGAAATGTCAGAAGGCAATGCCTTGATTTTTACGAATTGACTGATGTCTCCAATGCCTGACAACAGCCACTGTGCATTGATGCTCAAGTGACGAGCGATGTCCAAAATTCGCTTGGTATCAGGAAACGACTTCCCCTCTAACCATTTTCGAGCGCTCTCCTGACTCACATGAAAAAGACGCGCCACCTGCGTTTGTCGACCTTTTCCTTTTGAGGGGATCTTGGCCAAATCAAGCGCTTTATTGAGTCTTTCTGCGAATTTTTCTTTTTCATCATTCATAAAAAAGGTTACCAGTCTGATGGAAAGGGATGACAGCTGTTTCTGACAACACCCTATGGTTGTAAAAACAGTTGATCAATACAACCCAAAGTTGTATAAATGACTCTGAGGCCTGTAAATCAGAAGTGAACTCACGGAAGACTTTGTTTGCCAAAGAATGCTTCCAACTAAAAGCAAGGGAACCAAGCTCAAATATATCATACAGATGCGGTGAGCGAAATGGTTTTGGACTATAGGATTTTATCAAGGAGAACAAGATATGTTGATTATCAAACGACGGATTGGGGAACTAGTTGTCATAGCAGATGAGGTCTATTGTACCGTTTTGGACGTCTGTGGCAGTAGTGTTCGATTGGGGTTTGATGCCCCCAGAGCCTTACCCATCAACCGATTAGAAGTGCAAAACGCGTTGGCTCATCAAAGAGACGAGGTTGAGTTGGATGATCAGTCTATCTTGGAGAGGCTCATCAGAAAATTTAAGTGTCGTGGTTTGGGTCTTCCTTGACTGGGTTAGGATCGGGAGCGAAAAAACAGGAAGTGATTTCGCTCCCGATCCTTATTTCATACCATCGTGAGCATCTCTAAAATCACATTTTCCCATGTTTTTAAATGTGACGATGAGATTCCGTTTCTTTCCAGATGGAGTAAAGGGCGACCCAAGCCAGGCAGCATCACCTTTTGATGAGGCAAAGAGGCGACCAACTCTTGATGAGGCCCGATGTCTGAAATATAGGATTCGTCCGCAAAGAAAATGCCTTCGGATGCTGCATTATATGAGTTCTCTATGCGCGTGGTTGAAAGGTAGTATTTTGCTGTTTTTAGCAAGCGGATCACTTCAGCTCTCGGTTGGTTTCCTGCGATGATCACCTGTCCTTTTTTCTTTTTAAGTCTTCGAGGGATCATGCTCTCATCGCCTATGATCATGAAGCGAAGTGCCTCATGGCTTTGGTGTAGCATGTTGTACACAAGGTATGCGTCCTCTAAAGCTTTATAGCTATAGGTGCCCACGGCGATAGCGATGTTTTCTTTTGCTTCAGCGGCAGAAAATTCCGCGCCCATCTCATCATCGCTTCCGTTGACTGAGAGGCATAATTTAGCAGAATGAGAGGGATGCAATAAATTCAAAGAAAATCGTGACTCTGCGGAAATAATGTCTGCGTTTTTCTCATGCTGAAAGATCTTTCTTCCAAGATAGGCTTGTTTTATTTTTTGAAACAAAGACAAAGGAATGCCAGAGGTGCCGAAGGGTAAAATATTGCTTAAATGAAACCAATTGACCGCTCCAATCGGCCTATCAATAGGGATACCATAAGAATAATACAGATGAGGCTTGAATCCTTTTGTTTCAAATTCGCGCAAATACATGCCATCATCAAAAAGTCGCTGCATTTGGGTCAGATGTACGACATGATAGTGGTTGTTAGGGAACTCGTCAGATAGAAAACGGCACTTTGGATGAATGATGAACCATGCCCCGCCATGGTCATGAAACCATTGGGCATAAGCATAAAGCCTTTTGAGCCCCCCGCCAGAATAGGAGGCTGAAAAATTAAAACAACAGGCGTTCTCTGTCATGAGGATTTCCGGACCTTTTCTTGTTTGAAATAGACTTGAGCCACCCCTACCATCAGCATCCAGTAGATGAAGTAAGTCAGCGCAAAGGCATAAGTGACACCCATCAAACCAGCCCATCTGACGAAAACGAAGCTGCAAAACACGAACAGTATACTTAAAATCACCTCCGTTGCAATGTAGGTTTTGGTCCACGATTTTGCCAACAATAAATAGGTGATGATCCAAGCTGCAATTCTGAAAAAATCTCCCAGCAGTTGATACAAAAACAAAGGCGTGGCCGCTTCGAAATCGGAATTATATAAAAGAGAGATCATGAGATGTCGACAGATATAAAGGACAAACAAAGTGAAGGCAACGATGGGAAGGAGCTTGATATGCGCGTCTTTGATCTCTTTTTTGATACTTTTAAGATCGGTCAATTGGGAAAAACGTGGTAAATAATAGGCTGTGAATATGGTCGTCACCAACATCAAATAAGCATCAGAAATACGTAGCACCGCTTGCCAATAGCCGACGGTGTCCCAACCCATCAAGGTACTGATGTCATTTCGTACCAAAATTTGGGCCACAGGAACAGTGACGGCACTGACCGTATTCATGAGAGAATAGTGAGATAGATCAAACAGATGGGTGATCTTGGCTTTGATCGGCCGTAAAAATCTGAACCAGGTTTCTTGATACACACAGATCAATGAAACCAACAAGGTCATGATTTGGGACAATAAGATCGCAAATAGCGCGCCATTGAGATGATAATAATGGGTCATAGTGCCAATAAGTAATAAACTGAAAACACTACTGAAGATATTGGCGATCACCAAAAGACGTATTTTCCCATCCCCATTCAACACAGCATAAATCAATAAATTTGCAGCGATAGCTAATTGTGTGACAAACAAACAGCGGACAAGGATGGTGTAGTTGGTTTGCCCTAAAATCCAACTGGCCAGCGAGGACGCAAACAAAAGGCCCAACACCATTGAGAGGATGGAAAAGAACATCGTATATGTTGCGGCACTCTGTAGGAAGGGTTCTAATTGTGAGGGGTGAGCCCGATACTTCGCTACAAACTTGATCACGCCAACGCCAATGCCCCCGCCGGCAATAACCGACAGCACCCCGACGAGTGTTGAGAACTGGCCAAGAAGCGCCACCCCCGTGGGGCCAGTATCCATGGCGACTATCTTCAAAATCAGGATACCCGTGATGATTTTGGCAAGGATGGATAATCCAGAAAGTAGGGAGGTGTGCATCAGATTCATAGGGTTATGGATCCTAAATCATATTGTTCAAGAGTAACCTACTTCAAAGAATATGGTAACTCCCTTTAAGACCACCATTGACCTTCATGAGGTGGCCTTGTTTGTGAATGATAATTTATTGAACTATATGGCATTATGGCATACACTTGCAATAGGACCATTTATTTATCAATCTAGGGATAATTACCATGCCAAGTTACCACACTAACTGGGAACTCTTACAAGACCAGAGACCAGATCAAAGGGCCCGCTTATTTATGGCCGGATGCAAAGAACTGGGAATAACGGGAGATCCGTTGTTAAAAGATTTGTGTGACGTACTGGATTGTCTTCCAGATGCTTATCCTAATGGAGAAACTGAGCCGTCTCTTGATGCTGTGATAAAGATACTAGATAAATACTCAGACTCTATAAGTAAACCAGATGAGGACAATTTACGTGGGCAGATTGATGAATTAAGGAAAGCTAGCGTTAGCGAGCATCATAAATTAAGCGTCAGCACGAACACTTATCTTTTTGCCTTTACAGCATTGATAGAAGTCATGGCGGCATCTAGTAAATTAGGGTTGGGTGGTGAGGATTATACGTGCTTTGTCGAGGGTTCTAGATTATTTGCCAGTCAGTTATTTCAAGATGAAAAAATGCTGGAAAAAATAATTTTGGTGAGACGACATGCAGCTATAACATATAAAACTGATCCAACCATGATGAAAAAGTTACTAATTCCATTCGAGTTTGCGTTCAGTTGCCTTCTGCCCTTGGCGGAGAGGAAGAAATTATCGGAAAAATTAGGGCCAATATTTGCAAGAGCGACGGGGACATTTCCGAAAGATATGTCATCTTTTGCGGAGATCCAAACGAGGTTTTTTGAGGGTTGTCTAACAAAATGTTCGCAAGGGGCAAGATCTGCCTATAAAGAATTGCTTGCTCCAGGATCTGCTGAAGATGACTTGTTTGGGATGAATGATTCTTTACCAGCGGAGCTGAGGAGCATTTCAATAAGCGTATGTAATGCAAGCCATACGGCCATTCGTAGTCGTGTCGAGGATGCTGAAAAAGGTACTCACGGCAAAGATAATATTAAAGAGGCTATTAGCTGGCTAAGAAACGCCCCGGTACTACTTGACTTGGGAGCTGAAGAGACTCCCGCAGAAGGTGATCCTGTGTTGAAATTTAGCTAAAACCACTCTCGCCTTGGCATTATACTCTTTTTGATGGTGATGTTTCTGGCTCTAACATAGGTTCATGTTTTGGAGCCCATTCAATGGTTGCCCTCTTTCTTATCTCTAACCATACTGAACCAGAATTTCCACTGCGATATCGTCGACTAGCATAACTGCTTTGAATCTCAAGCTGTGATTCTTTGCTACAATCGTTCAGATTTTTCGCAACGGTCTCGTCTAATCTTATACCGGACAGTGTGTGCAAGAAATCGTCTGGGAGATTTTGAAGCAATTTTAAAATATTCAAACTCCCTTTTGCCATGCATGATTCAGCTGTTTCGATGTAAAAACGGTCAACTTCAGCTTGTTTTGCCCGAATGTTTTCGATTTTCCAAGCGAGTAAACCTGCATAAGTTGTTTCAGCAATGTCAAATAGTAGAGGTACCAACCTTCGATAGGCTTCAGATTTTTTAACATGACGGCAAGATATAATGAATGAAGCCGCTTCAGATGGCTCTGGTGTAGTGTAAATGGACCGCAACAGGGTGACAAGAGAATCGCAGTGTTTAGCTGAAGGAATAATCGAGACTTCGAGACCACGGCCCATCGCGCTAGAACCAGCAATAATATCATTGATGTAATACATTGCTGCGAGTAGGCTGTCTGCAGGAATAGTAGGTGTGAATAGGGGTTGTGGATGAAATAGAATGGAATTGGTTTTATTTGAAAATTCCACCCATTTTTCTTTAGAACAACACGCATCATAAATAAGTAATGTTTTTACCAAATCTAATATGTTGTGATATTGATGTTCTGTGATCTCTGTTGCCTCTAGAATGATATCATCAAATTCACTTAGAATGCGGCAGGACAAGTCCATTTGATCAGTATTGATTTCCTCTATGTCGATGTATATTGCTTCTTCAATACGAGATATAAACGTCCTTTTGTGCATCGTTTCTACCTTAATTGGTGATTTATTTATCATTATATCATGTCGCAGCTTTGTTGCATAACTATTCTGTCGCGCAAAGTATAGCATCACTGTGTTAAACTACTCATTGGATGATGTGGAGATAGACATGAAATATGGTTTGACGGTGATGTTATGGTTAGTCGCTTTTTCAGCGGTGGCGGATGAGATTTTCCCAGCCAAGTGTCACCCTTTGATGGTTCATGAGGACTTGTTAACTTTGTCAGCAAAAAAACCCAGTGTGGTGATGATTCATAATTTATCAAGCATCGATTTATGGTTGACTCATCCCATATCAGAACCCAGTGCCAGCGCAGGTTGGAGCAGTCGTATACAAGGCGGGCATTGGTCGGCATTGGCGCTTGACAAAGCATCTTTTGATTTGAGCTGTATTGAATCGAGACCCGGGCACGAACAGCAAGTGCCTTGTAAGGGGTTATTAGCGGCCTGTATTTGGCCCTCTGTGAAAAGCCCTAAATCAAAATCCGGCACATTTTGGGCCGGAGAAGATCTGCCTTTAAGTGCGTTAAAAGCGCATGTGGGTAGTCGAGGGTTTGTTTTGCCATAGCATCTCAAGCACGTAGGTGCTCCCGATCCTTATTTGGAAGGGCAGAATGACAACAAATCCCAAAATAATGTTAGACTGTAACTTATTATGACGAATGTGAGAAATTGTGAGTAAAAAGAAATCTAAAACACCCGTTCAGATGAGGGATCCGTTTTATCAAAGAGAAAGCGAAAAATACGCGGTCCCTATTCCTAGTCGTGAACTCATCATGCAGATTCTTGAGGAGTTTGGTCGACCCATGTCGCGCCAACAGCTCATCAACAAACTGGAAGTTCTGGAAGAAAGCCAGCAAGAAGCGTTAGGTTTTCGCTTTCGGGCCATGTTGCGTGATGGGCAATTGATGATGGACCGACGCGGGCGCTATTGTTTGTTAGAGCGCATCAATTTACAGCGTGGGACCATCCAAGGGCATCCCGATGGGTTTGGCTTCTTCATTCCAGATGAGGAAGGGCCTGATATGATGTTGTCGGCCAAAGAAATGCGTACGGTGATGCATGGTGATACCGTTCTTGCATATCAAGCGGGTGTGGATAGACGGGGTAGGCCTGAAGGAAAAATCCATGAAGTCATTGAGCACGCCAATGCAAGCGTGGTCGGGCGGTTTTTTTCAGAGCATGGGGTTCATTTCGTTGTTCCTGACAGCAAACGGTTGACGCAAGATGTGTCCATTCCTCAAGAGTTCGTGATGAATGCCAAAAAGGGTCAAATAGTGCTTGTTGAGTTGTTGAGTTATCCCAACAAACGTAGCCAGGCCATTGGTAAGGTTGTTCATATCTTGGGCGAACACATGGCGCCTGGAATGGAAATTGAAGTGTCTATTTTGGCACATGGCATTCCTGCCGCTTGGCCCGATGACGTGAGTTCAGCCGTTGCGAAGATTCCTCTACGCGTGACTGAAGATCAATTGAAAGGACGAACGGATTTGCGAGATCTGTCTTTTGTGACCATCGATGGTGAAGATGCTAAAGACTTTGACGATGCGGTCTATTGTGTTCCTAAGCCCAAAGGTGGCTTTCAGCTTTATGTGGCCATCGCTGATGTGAGTCAATATGTGGCCGTGGGCTCGGCACTTGATAAAGAAGCCGCGAGACGGGGAAATTCCGTTTATTTTCCTGGTAAAGTGGTGCCTATGTTGCCTGAGGCGCTATCCAATGGGATTTGCTCGCTCAATCCAAAGGTCGATCGTTTGTGTATGGTGGCTGAAATGACCATCACCGAGGATGGTAAAATCAATCGCTCAACATTTTATCGTGCGGTCATCCATTCTCATGCCCGTCTGACCTATGAACAAGTAGGCGAATGGCTAAAAACGGGTCAGACAGACAGTGCTCATGCGCCATTATGGGGTATGATTCAATGCCTATACACGCTTTATCATATTTTACTAAAGACTCGTAAAAGTCGCGGGGCTATGGATTTTGACACGACGGAAACTCGTATTGAATTTGATGAGATGCGAAAAATTCAGCGGATTGTTCCAGTCATTCGTAATGATGCACATCGCTTAATTGAGGAATGTATGCTGGCCGCAAATGTGGCCACTGCACGCTTTTTGGAGCGTTCAGGCATTCCTACCTTATATCGCGTTCACGCAGCGCCAGAAGATGAAAAAATCATAGCCCTTAGGAAGTTTTTAGGCGAGTTGGGCTTGCAGTTGGGGGGTGGAAAAAAACCCACACCCAAAGATTTTCAAGCCACATTGGCCTCTATTGGAGCACGTCCTGAAAAGCATCTGATTGAGACGGTGATGTTACGTTCTTTAAAACAAGCGCAATACATCGAAGCCAATGAAGGCCATTTTGGCTTGGCTTATTCTGCCTACACGCACTTTACCTCACCGATTAGGCGCTATCCTGATTTGTTGATCCATCGTGCCGTGGGTCATTTGTTGGATCATCAAACGGTTGAAAAATTTACTTACAACGACGATGACATGAACCGATTGGGCAAGCATTGCTCGGTTACTGAGCGGCGCGCTGATGAAGCAACGCGTGAAGTGGTGGCCTGGTTAAAATGTGAGTATATGCAGGATAAATTGGGTCAAGAGTTTCCGGGTAGAATTTCATCGGTGACCGGTTTTGGTATTTTTGTTGAACTCGATGATATTTATGTAGAAGGCTTAGTGCATGTGACGTCTTTGAAAAATGATTATTATGCTTTTGATGCTGTGAAGCATCGTTTGGTTGGCGAGCGCGGTGGGCAGGTATATCGGTTGGGCGACAAAATGACCGTGTTGGTGGCGCGAGTTGATCTCGATGAGCGTAAAATTGATTTTGAGCCTGTTTTTCCTGAGGGGTGTGATGACTGACCATTATATTTATGGCATTCATGCCGTAGCTGCGGTGCTGGCCCGTAGGCTCCGACCCATCAAAAAACTTTTTGTGAACGAAGATCGTGCTGACAAACGGTTGGAACATCTTTTAAGCGTAGCCTCGGAATCAAATACGCCCATAGAATATCTCTCTCTTCAGTCGCTTAATCAACGCTTTCCAGCGTTTACACATCAGGGCGTTGTCGCGATGGTGGCAGCACTTCCTGAGTATGTGGAAGCGGATTTGTTTCAGCTGTTGGAGATGGGCCAAGCACCCCATTTGATTTTGATTTTGGATGGCATCACCGATCCGCATAACCTGGGCGCTTGTTTGCGAAGCGCTGATGGAGCCGGGGCGAGTTTTGTGGTCATTCCTAGAGATAAAAATGCGCCGGTGACGCCTGTGGTAAGTAAAGTGGCCTGTGGCGCTGCTGAATCTGTGCCCATCGTACGCGTCACGAATTTGGCACGAGCCATGGACGTCTTAAAACAAGAAGGGATTTGGATTTATGGCGCCTCAGGAGATGCTGAGGGCACGCTGTATGAGCTTGATTGCAAATCTTCCATTGCTTTTGTGCTAGGTGCGGAGGACAAAGGGATGCGTCATTTGACCCGAACACAGTGCGATGGGCTCTTCGCGCTGCCTATGCTTGGGACTGTGTCGAGCTTGAATGTGTCGGTGGCGACGGGGGTTTGCCTTTATGAAGCGGTCAGGCAACGATCCTTCTTAAATAAAACACCCAGCCCATAGTGCCTCTAAGAAGGCACGATAGGGCCAAATTTCGATCAAAAGGCTTGAGACTCCGTCCTTCAGGGCGGGGTTTCCTTGGCGTAAAAATATGTGTTACGAGGGGTTCATTCCCCTTCTAGTACAAAATTACTGAGGCGCAGCCGAAGCCCTTGTTGACTCCTAAAAAAACGCCTTTATTCGGAGTTGGTCCCTAAAAAATACTATCAAATCTTAGGGCGATCAAGTAGTTATTTCGCTCCCAATCCTTACGCATCATCACCCGAGAAACTCATGCACAGAGGCGACCAATCGCTTTATCAAAAGGCTCATTTCGTCCTCACTCATCACCAGCGGTGGTAAGAGTCGAATGGTGGACTCAGCGGCGATGTTTAAAAGGATGCGATGTTTGAGTCCAATGATTTTCAATCCATTTGCAGGGCGGTCTAACTCTATTCCGAGCATATACCCTTTCCCACGGATGCCGCGAATGGCCGGGTTGTCACCTAAGGCTTCAATGAGCTTGCTTTTTAATATCACGCCCATGCTAGCTACTTTTTCACACAAGTGATCGCGTTCAATCACGTTGAGAACAGTCAGTGCGGTAGCGCATGCCAAGGGATTTCCACCAAACGTTGAGCCATGATTTCCAGGTTTGAACAAATCGCAAGCTCGATCGCGCATCAAGCACACAGAAATAGGCATACCGTTGCCCAAACCTTTGGCTGTGGTTAGGATGTCCGGTTGAAGGCCCATGCCCATTGAGACAAACAACGCCCCTGTTCGTCCATTGCCCGTTTGAATTTCATCCATGATGAGCAACCAATTCTGTTTTTCGCATAAGTCTGCAAGTGCGCGTAAATAGGCGCCTGAGGCCACACGAATACCTCCTTCTCCCTGAATGGGTTCTAACATGACGGCAACCACATCATCTCGATGAGAGGCGATGGTGTGTATCGCGTCGATGTCATCGAAAGGTGCGCGAATGAAGCCAGGTAGAAGGGGTTCGAAGCCTGCTTGTACTTTTCGGCTGCCAGAGGCGGTTAGCGTTGCCATGGTGCGTCCATGAAAGGCGCCATCCGTAACGATGATGGAGGGGGTTTCAATCCCTTGTTTATGGCCATACAGGCGGGACAGTTTGATGGCAGATTCGTTAGCCTCAGCGCCAGAATTCCCAAAAAATGCTTGTTTCATGCCGGTGAGATGGGTTAATTTTTCAGCAAGCGCGAGTTGTTCTTCAATCACAAAGGCGTTTGAGGTGTGAATCAACTTCGCCGCTTGCTGCTGGATGGTTTGTGTGACATCAGGGTGAGCGTGCCCAAGGCCATTTACCGCTATGCCGCTGAAGCTATCAAGGTATGCTTCACCCTCTTTATCATAGAGCCAAACCCCTGAACCGTGAGTAAAGGAGATGGGTAGCGGCTGATAGGTGGTGACTAGGGTCATGTCAGTTCCTTAACGAAAATTATCGGCAACAAAATCCCAATGAGTTAATGACCAAAAGGCATTTAGATAGTCAGGGCGTCTGTTGCGGTAATCTATGTAGTAGGCATGCTCCCAAACATCACAGGTCAAGAGAGCCTGATTATTTTCAGTCATCGGGGTGCCGGCGTTGCTGGTGCTCGTGATTTTCAATTGTCCTTGAGCGTCTTTCACAAGCCATGCCCAGCCTGAACCAAAAGTGCCGATGGCGGTTTGTGTGAATTGTTCTTTGAAGGCCGCGAATGAGCCAAATGTTTGTTTGATAGCGTCCGCTAAGGCCCCAGTTGGTTCCCCGCCGCCATTTGGACTCAAGCAATGCCAATAGAAAGTATGGTTCCAAACTTGGGCGGCATTGTTAAATATCGGGCCTGAGGAACGCTTCACCACATCATTGAGTGACATCGTTGCAAATTCTGTTTCAGCCGTTAACTTATTTAAGTTGGCCACGTAAGCCGCATGATGTTTGCCATAGTGATATTCTAGTGTTTCTTTAGAGATATGTGGGGCAAGAGCATCTAACTCATAGGGTAGGTTTGGTAGGGTAAAAGACATGAAAATCTCCTATTGAAGGGCGGTGAATGAGTAAAAAGGTAGTGTAACAGGTTGAAAAACAGTTTCAATCAGCTGAACAGTTGCGGAATGGCTTTATTTTCGACATAATGGGAGGTTTATTCTTAACCAACAGGGGTTCCGGTGGATACGATTGAGAAAATTAAGCAACAGCTCGCTGAACATGCGATTCTTTTATACATGAAAGGAACACCTAAAAACCCACAATGTGGGTTTTCGGCCCGTGCCGTTCAATGCATTGATGCATGCGGCGTGGACTTTGCTTTTGTGGACATTTTGACCAACCCAGATATCCGGCAAACGCTGCCACAATATGCGGATTGGCCCACTTTCCCGCAATTGTATGTGAAAGGTGAATTGATAGGTGGCTCTGATATTATTGCTGAAATGTATGAGCAAGGTGAGTTAGAACATGTGTTAAGAGAGGCGGTAGCCGTATAATTTTAGGAGGATAAACATGAGTGTTTTAGTTGGGCGTAAGGCCCCTGATTTTACCGTTCCTGCCGTATTGGGAACTGGCGAAATGGTTGATAAATTCAATTTGCATGATCATCTGAAGGGAAAATATGGGCTGGTCTTTTTTTACCCTCTAGATTTTACCTTCGTTTGTCCTTCAGAGCTGATAGCCCTTGATCACCGCTTGAATGAGTTCAGTAGTCGAGGCGTCGAGGTGGTTTCGGTCTCTATTGACTCACATTTTACCCACAATGCTTATCGAAATACAGCCATCAAAGACGGCGGCATTGGCCCCGTCAGATACACCATGGCCGCTGATATGACGCACACCATTTGCCAGTCCTATGGTGTGGAGCACCCCGTAGCAGGCGTTGCGTTTCGTGGTGCCTTCATCATTGATAAAAATGGTGTGGTGCGATCGCAAATGGTGAATGATTTGCCCATTGGTCGAAACGTGGATGAGCTTTTGCGCCTCATTGATGCTGTACAGTTTTTTGAAGAGCATGGTGAAGTGTGTCCTGCCGGTTGGAAAAAAGGTGATGCTGGAATGAAAGCTTCTCCTAATGGCGTTGCTTCTTATTTGGCAGAGCACGCTGGTTCATTGTAATCTTGTCTGGGCTCATGATTTCTCGTGGGCCTTTAGGGATCCAACGGTACGCGTTCCCGCCAAGTGTTCATCATCGCACAAAATAATTCTGCTGTTTTCTCCGCATCATAAATGGCGGAATGGGCTTCATTGAGATCAAAGGCAATACCCGCAGCCTTTGCCGCTTTTGCCAATACGGTTTGCCCATAGACAAAGCCACTCAGAGTTGCCGTATCAAAACAGGTAAAAGCATGAAATGGGAACTTGATCTTGGCGCGAAGGGCTGCCTCTTTGATGAACAAAAGATCAAACCAGGCGTTGTGTCCCACCAAGACCGCACGTTGGCATTGGGCTTGTTTTATTGCTTTTTGAATGGGTGCAAATAAGCGCTCGAGGGCTTGTTTTTCATCGACGGCAAATCGCAGGGGTTGATAGGGATCGATTTGATTGAATGCCAGCGATTTGGGATCCAACTCCGCACCTTCGAAAGGCAAAATATGTTCAAAATATCGCTCGGATGGTGTGAAGCACCCCTTTTCGTCGATGCGAAGCAGTACGATGCACATTTCTAGGAGGGCATGCTTGTGTGGGACAACACCGGCTGTTTCTACATCCACAACCACCGGTAAAAAGCCCCGGAACCGATGTTTGATATGTTTTGACAAGATACAATCACGTGGGTTCATGTGGACTCCAGGGGAGCGTGGTGGAGGCGGCAATAGGCACGACTCGCTCTCTTCCAAAGGGTAGGTGCGGCGGAATCGTTTGCGGGCGCTCCACGAGCTCGATGAGGCTTTCTGTTTGAGGTAAGTGATAAAAGTGGGCTCCAAATTGACTCATAAAAGGATCCAACTGCGGCAGTTTGTTTAATTCATCAAAAATTTTGGCATAGAGCAGGAGCGCGAAAGGAGCTGAATAGATGCCAGCTGAACAACAGGCATTTTCTTTATGAGCGATGGCGTGGGGAGCGCTGTCGGTGCCTGCAAAAAATTTAGGATTGCCACTCACCGCAGCTTTTTGTACGGCCCTCTGGTCGTCAGCGTGTTTCAAAACGGGAAGACAATAATAATGCGGTTTTAACCCACCGGCGAGAAGATCGTTTCTATTATATAAAAGATGGTGTGGCGTAATGGTGGCCGTAATCAATGGTGATGCTGTGGTGACGAACTCAACGGCCGCGCGAGTGGAGATATGTTCTAAGACCATTCTCAGTTTTGGGAAATGACGCGTTAAAGGCAGAAGGACGTCTTTAATAAACAAGCCCTCTCTTTCAAAGATATCCCCATGGGTAACTTCCCCATGGATTTGTAAGACCAAATCACAATCCTGCAT
This sequence comes from Legionellales bacterium, assembly GCA_026399195.1. Lineage (GTDB taxonomy): Bacteria > Pseudomonadota > Gammaproteobacteria > Legionellales > Legionellaceae > JAPLRK01. The sequence continues at coordinate 24,164 of JAPLRK010000083.1, read as the reverse complement.
CACCTCAAGAAGCGGGTAAAGAGCGGCCAGTGACCGCGCGCCCTCTTCCGAGTGGGTTGTGGCACCCTGAGGATAATATTTGGCTCCTAAAATATGCGGGTGGTGATGGAGCTGCATGAGTTCATCGGGTTGTACGACCTCGTTGAGGTAGAAGGTCATGTAGGGCGTAAAATTTGCATTGGGGGGCGTCGCGTTCAAGAGACGCTCGTGATAAGCATTCACCGAAGCCAGGGTCGTTAACGCAGGCTTTACGTTCGGCATGGCCAATGCGCGGGCAAAGTGATTTGCTGTGGCCGGAACCGTATTTTGGAGTGCTGTCCCGTCTCGAAAATGAACATGCCAATCATCTGGACGGTGAAGGAGTAAGGTTCGCATGATCAAAAGTTCCAAGCCACAATATCGAGGAAGAATAGCATGATCTTTCGGGTATTTGGCAAACCCGCATGAAAAAATAGGGTGCTTCATGGAGAAGAGGGCATGAGTCCTTATTCATACTCTCTTCTCTACCACAACAATTAGAATTGACAACGAACCCAAAAATGTTGTAATTTCTCTTGGGTGACATTATGATTGACCTGATGTTCTGAGGGGTGCTCTCAGATGGGCTAAATGATAATGAATTTACAATAATGCTGTTGACATTGTGAAAATGAGGCTAGATAATGCTCCCATGTACGTTTTCGTATTAGAGCGATGATGGCGTACTGATGTCAATACGAGGTTGTGGCTTGACTAACAAAACGGAAATTTAATAATAAAAAGTGGAGATAAAGTATGTTAAATCTTAAAAAAACAGCCGTAGCTGTTCTCGCTTTTGGTAGCAGTGCAGTATTCGCTGGTACCATGGGCCCCGTATGTACTCCTGGTAGTGTAACGGTTCCATGTGCAAGCAGTGCTTGGGACTTCGGAGTTCAAGCATTGTACTTGAAACCTACCTACTCTGGTTACCCATACCAAAATTCAACAGTAACTGTTGCTGCTAATGGTGATACTCTCGAAACTTATAACGCCGGACCATACAATTGGGGTTGGGGCTTTAAGTTAGAAGGTTCTTACCACTTCAGCACAGGCAACGACCTGAACTTGAACTGGTATCATTTGAACCACACAACATCAAGGGTTCTTGATGTTATCCCTGGTACAGAGATTGATTCGGCTATAACCACTACTGGCAGCAACCAATCACGTTGGGATGCGGTCAATCTTGAGTTTGGTCAGCATGCACATTTCGGTGAGTGGAAAAATATTCGCTTCCATGGTGGCGTGCAATTTGTCAGTATCCGTGCTAACGCAGGTCTAAATATCAATGAACCTGCACTAACAAATGTTGACTTAGGTGGTAACATTGCTGCTAATAGTGATCAAAAATTCAACGGCTTTGGTCCTAGAATTGGCGCTGACTATTGGTACAACTGGGGCAATGGTTTCGCTATGTATGCGAATGGTGCAACAGGCTTGTATGTTGGATCTCAAAGCTTTACCAACTCACTTGTTGTCGTAGACGACGCTAATCTCCTTCCTACACTTACCGCAACAGGATCTGCAACAGCAGTTGTTCCAGAACTGGAAGGTAAATTGGGTGTGAAATACACTTACGCTATGGCTCAAGGTGACCTGAGCTTGGATGCAGGTTGGATGTGGGTTAACTACTGGGATGCTCTGCATACTGGGATTGGTGGTGGTCTCACTAAAGAAACAAACTTTGCAGTTAATGGACCTTTCGTTGGTCTGAAGTGGATTGGTAACGTCGCTTAGTTCTCTGCTGTTCAGTAGTTTTAAAAACCCATCACGTTGTGATGGGTTTTTTATTGGGTTCATGGATTGAATACCCTATCTGGATCGGGCGTGAAATAACTTCCTATTTTTGTATCAAACCTGAATATTTTCTTCAGACGTTCGGAACTTAAAAAAGTTCAATGTACTGCTATATGGTGCGCAATCTATGACCGCACACAGTAGATACATCTTAACTTTTTTAGCGCCGACTTTTTAAGTGAATGTCCAGCTCCGTGCAAAAATAGGAAGTTATTTCGCGCAACATCCCAAGTCAACCATCTGTATAGGAGCTATTTGTAAATGAAACCACATTTTTTTCTTTTGATGTTCCTTGGCTTTTTTTCACACCTGGTTTTTGCGAAACCGGTCGAGGAATTGCAGCGTCAGGTGGAACAGTTGCAGCAACAAACCATGGCGCTACAAGCGCAATTAAATCAGCTTCAGAAGCAATTGGTGAGTCAATCTGTTCATAAAAAATCAAAAAGCCTCCCGAAAAATAAAATACGACAGTCGATGCCTAGTCGCGAGCGTTCTTCCATATCAAGCTTGCCGAAACCCTCAAGGCAAAAGAAACCTTCAGCGTCTTTAACCAAGTCTTCATCGGCCTCTGCCAAATTTCATTCAAGCCCTATAACGGTGCATCGCCCAGACGCGGCGCCTGAGTCCATGGCTTTCTACCCTACAGCGCTTGTTGCGGATGAACATGTTATCAGTTACATCGCGGGCGTGCCGGTTGTGACTTCCCCTTATTTGGGTAGTCGTCCGGCATTTGACGGCTCTGATTATATTGTTAACATTTCAAGTATTAACCGAGATATTCGTTTGCTGCAACAGCGTCGGGGTCTCTATCGTGCTTATGGTAGTTTGGGGTATCCCGGACCAAATCAGCCCATTATTGCCGTGAGTGGTAAAGTCGAGCCGATTGCTTCGGTTGGTGATCCGTGGGTCCGGGAACGATCGGGTGATTTGTCGCTCGGAACGAGTGAACTGGATATAGCTGCTATTCTTAATAAAAATGTAGAAGCTTATATGTCGCTGGCCTTTGATTCAGCGCCCCCAGGCACTGGGGGACAACGTTTGTCCAACTCTTCCATTGATTTGAATATGGGCTTTGTGAATATTGGGAATTTGGATAAAACGCCCTTATATTTTACGGGGGGGCAATTGTTTGTTCCGTTCGGACGTTTTTCATCAGCGATGGTGAGTGCGCCCTTGACGATGATTCTTGCTCGAACGAAATCTAGACCCTTTATCCTGGGTTACAAATCACAAAAAGACTCAGGCCCCTTTGCAGCGGTGTATGGTTTTAGAAGTGACACAACGCTCGGGTCGTGCGCGTCTGGCGGCGTGAATGCCGGTTATATGTTTGTCTCAGAACATGCCACAGCCGAAGTTGGGGCTAGTATTATCAGTGGGATTGATGATGCCGATGGGCTTCAATTTTCGGGATCATCCTCTGGGACGACCTTCGGGGGCTTTTCATCCATAACCAATGGCAGTGAGGCTGTTCGTAAAATACCAGCGGCTGGTGTGCATGGTAGTTTAAGTATTGACAGGTATAACTTTACTGCCGAATGGGTTGGGACCACCGGTCGGTTTAGGACTCAAGATCTGAGCATGAATGGCCAGGGCGCACGGCCGCAAGCTGGACAATTGGAGGCGGGGGTTACGTTCATCATGTTTAAAAAGCCGTCCTCTTTCACCTTGGGTTATCAATGGTCAAAAGAAACTTTGGCCTTAAACATGCCTTCGCAACGCTTCGCAGGGGTATTTAATATATCGATTTGGAAAGATACCGTGGAAAGTTTAGAATATCGACATGATCGCTATTTTCCACAGAACCAATATGCAAATGGTGCGTCACCTGTGGGTGTGACGAATGCAAATACGATAAGTCCAGGGGGGGCTTCAGATACCTTGCTGGCACAAATCGGCGTGTATTTTTAAACTTTTTTCGAGTCAAAAAGGAGTGCTGAATGTCTATCAAATCAGACAAATGGATAGAGAAAATGGCGTTGGAACATGGCATGATTTCGCCTTTTCAACCGGGGCAAGTGCGTGAAAATGAGGCAGGGCGGATCATTTCATACGGGGTATCTAGTTACGGTTATGACGTTCGTTGTGCGAGTGAATTTAAAATTTTCACCAACATTAATTCAGCGATTGTTGATCCAAAGGCATTTGATGCCAATAGTTTTGTCGATGTAGAGGCGCCTATTTGTATCATCCCCCCCAATTCATTCGCTCTCGCACGAACCGTGGAGTACTTTCGTATTCCGCGAAATGTGTTGACCATTTGCCTTGGAAAATCCACGTATGCACGTTGCGGGATCATCGTGAATGTAACGCCACTTGAGCCCGAATGGGAAGGTCATGTGACGCTAGAGTTTTCCAACACCACCACACTACCCGCTAAAATCTATGCCAACGAAGGGGTCGCACAAATGATATTTCTAGAGGCCTCTGAAGTATGCGCGGTCTCTTATCGAGACCGCGAAGGAAAATATCAAGGACAGGTGGGCGTCACTTTGCCACGGACGTAATGTTTGAACTTGGCCAAAAGCACCTCTCTAAGATGAGGGTGCGGATCACCAGGTGGCTAAGGTGCTAGGTATGACTATCAATGAAGGCACTCAGCTGAGATTTTGAGAGCAGTCCCATCTTGATGGCTTCCACCTGACCGTTTTTAAATAAAATCAGGGTGGGGATACTCATGACCCCATATTTTGATGGGGTTTGTGGGTTTTCATCGATGTTCATTTTTGCAAATGTCACCTTGTCATCATAATGTGCCGCCACGTCTTCTAAAATAGGTGTCAGTGCTCGACAAGGCCCACACCATTCGGCCCAAAAATCGACCAAAACGGGTTTTGTTGCCTTTAGAACATCTTGTTCAAAGCCTAAATCAGTTACAGTTTTGATGTGCTCGCTCATGGGAAACCTCATTAGATATTGGGGTTTGACCAAAGCCACACGCAAAAAGGTGCCTGTGGTTTTGATCAAGAATTGTTATGTGCAAAATAGTCCCAGCCTTTCGGCACGGGCGTCTTGTACACTGTCCTACATTATATACCCGATATTCAAACATCACCAAATATTGCTTGCAGTACGCTCAGCGAAACGAGTGCCGCAGTTTCGGTGCGTAAAATTCTTGGACCAAGCGATAAAGGGATGAATTGGTAAGTCCTTGCCAAAGCCACTTCCTCATGGCTTAACCCACCCTCTGGGCCAATCAATAGCGCGATATCCCCCTCGGGTAGGGATAGGTTACGCCAGCTCTCTGCGCCCTTCGGCGAGGATAGATATTTGCTCGATGAATTGCACTGCTCTAAATAGGCAGGTAAAGAGCAGACTTCGTGAATCACTGGGACTTGATTACGGCCAGATTGCTCACAAGCGCTGACGGCGATGGCTTGCCATTGCGCCTGTTTTTTTGCAAGCTTATCTGAGTCGCGGCGTATGGCACAATGGGCGGTCCATACTGGGATGATGCTTGTCACACCAAGCTCAACGGCTTTTTGAACCACCCAATCCATGCGATCTCCTTTGGATAGCGCCTGAGCCAGGTGAATTGCTCGAGGTGATTCACGATTGATGGGGTGTACGTCATCGATGTGTGCCGTGACTTGATGCTTGTGAACGCTCGCGATGGTTGCTGAAAACTCTCGGTTATCCCCACAGAATAAAGTCAGCACCTCTCCAGGAATCATGCGCAGCACTGTCCCTACGTGACGAGAGGCCTGTGGGGATAATTCGAGCGTCTGGCCTGGTTCGTAGGTTCCGGGTTGATAAATTCGTATCGTTCTCATCAATTGCTCCCTCCCTTATGCCTTAAAATGGGTTATAATTTTCTAAAATTTTGTCTTGAGGACTATCCAAGTATGAACACACGTATAGAAACCGACAGCATGGGTGAAATTGCTGTTGGGGTTGACAACTATTGGGGCGCGCAAACCGAACGATCTCTACACCATTTTAACATTGGTCATGACATCATGCCACGTGAGATAACGCACGCCTTTGGTATCTTGAAAAAAGCAGCAGCTCTTGCCAACCTCGAACTGGGAAAGTTGACGGAAGACAAGGCTGCGCTGATCATAGCTGCAGCAGATGAGGTCAGCCAAGGTCAACTGGATGCCCATTTTCCATTACATGTATGGCAAACCGGCAGCGGCACACAATCGAACATGAATGCGAATGAGGTGATTTCTAATCGTGCCATTGCGATGGTGGGTGGTGTCTTGGGGAGTAAATCACCGATTCACCCCAACGATGATGTGAACATGTCACAGTCATCGAATGACACCTTCCCAACAGCCATGCACATTGCCGCAGCCCTCGCTCTGGTGCGTGTATTGCTGCCAGCGGTTCGAGGATTGCGGGATGGGTTGGAGATGAAGCGCAAAGCGTTTAAAGACATAATTAAAATAGGTCGAACGCATTTACAAGATGCTGTTCCTTTAACCTTAGGCCAGGAATTTTCGGGCTATGTGGCACAATTGGATGCAGCTTTGGCTCGAATTGTGCAAGCTTTGCCTGACCTATATGAGTTGGCCTTGGGAGGATCGGCCGTTGGTACAGGTTTAAATACCCATCCGCAGTTTGCGACGCTTGCTGCGGCTCATATTGCCAAAGAAACCCAATTGCCTTTCGTCACGGCGCCTAATAAATTTGCGGCTCTTGCCTCCCACGAGGGGTTGGTAGCGGCCCATGGCGCTATGAAAACGTTGGCATGTGCCTTGATGAAAATTGCAAATGATGTGCGTTGGTTGGGCTCAGGGCCCCGGTGTGGTCTTGGGGAGTTGACCTTACCTGAAAATGAACCGGGTTCATCCATCATGCCCGGCAAGGTGAATCCAACCCAAGCTGAAGCCATGACCATGGTGTGCGCGCAAGTGCTCGGAAATGATACAACCGTGGGCGTCGCAGACAGTCAGGGCAATTTTGAATTGAATGTTTTCAAACCTGTGATCATCTTTAACGTGTTGCATTCCCTGCATTTATTGGCAGATACCTGCACGTCGTTTCAAACCTATTGCATCGCGGGCCTAGAGGTCAATCGAGCCGTAATCGATGGATATGTCAAAAATTCACTGATGTTGGTAACAGCTCTTAATCAACACATTGGTTATGATAAATCGGCAAAAATAGCAAAAACAGCACATCATGAGAACATTTCTTTACAAGAAGCGGCCGTGAAACTTGGCTATTTAACCGCGGAACAATTCGCACATTTTGTGAAGCCAGACGACATGATAGGTCCTAAGTGAGGTCGTTGAAACACGCGGTGACTGCCTCGGCCTGGTTGGTAAATAGTGGTTGACAGAAGGTATAATTTTGAGTAGTTTAACGCGATTGCCGAGGTGGTGGAATGGTAGACACGCTAGCTTCAGGTGCTAGTGGGGGTAACCCCGTGGAGGTTCGAGTCCTCTTCTCGGTACCATTGAGGGCTTTTACAACAGTCCCCAATGGGAATTGCATGTACTTAATTGTTAATTAATGGATTTTTGCAGACCTAGCTATAATTTTAACGGGAAATTAGGTTGTTTAGCGCATTCAAGATTAAAGTTTTTGTCTTTAATCACCTAATTTAAATTATCGCAATAATTTTACTGAGCATAAACGGTTTTTCTTATTCAAGGATGAGTTCACCAACGCTATTGTGGTTCATTAAAGAAACATTCAAAAGCGTATGATGCAACGGGTAATTTCTTGATAAAGTCTGTAGTCATTAGATCCGTAAAAGGCGGCACCAACCTCAAATCTTTTCTAACCAATCTCAGCAATACAATACATGCCATCGTCGTTTCAACATAACACTCTTCAAATAAATCAAATGCCTCTGCACTAAAGACGGGGCCAACAAATAGCTCAAAATCCAGCTGCGGGGAACAACCACCGCCGGCAATTAACATCGGCGGCATTAATTCATACATTTTTTTCAATCTAGTACCACAAGCTCCAGAAGTTCGAATGGCAGCTGAATCAGGGAATGCTGTCAGGTAATTCCATATCTTAGGCTCTATAACATCATCATGGTTTTCTAAGCGCATCCCAACATGCTGAGGGGGCTCTGGCATAACCAATACTTGTCTTACAGCTCTAAAGTCTACAAAAGGCTTTGCAATAGGCTTACTCATACTCTTAACCCCAAAATCTTGCTCGCCTTCCTGGCTGGATTATTTTTACTTTATACTAATATATAAAATAAATTGATTTTTTGCGTTTTTTGTGCGATATTTATGTATATTATCATTATCAACAGGTGAATTCAATGCTAGTAGAGTTTCGTTCTCGAAATTTTCGCTCACTGCGTGATGAGCAAAGATTAAGCCTCGTTGCATCTAAAGACAAAGGTCTACAAGACACCAATACAATTCTTTCTGAGATTGATGCTGTTCCACGACTTATTCGAAGCGCTGCTGTCTACGGCCACAATGCGGGAGGAAAATCCAATCTTATTAAAGCCATACAATATATGCGTGCTGTGGTTGCAGACTCTGCTGCAGTGATGACGCCAGGTCAGGATTTTGGTGTTCAACCTTTTCGTCTAGACGCACATTCTCATGAGCAACCCACAGCATTTGAAGCAACCTTTATTATTGAAGGGGTCAGGTACCAATATAGCTTCGCACTTACTTCTCAGCGTATTATCAGCGAGGCTTTACTTGTTTATAAGGCATTCAAACCCCAACAATGGTTTGTTCGCTATTATGACCCTCAATCTGATGCAGACCATTATGATTTTAGCCCTAGTTTTAAGGGTCAAAAAAATCTATGGGAGAAAGCGACTCGTCCCAATTCACTCTTTCTGTCTATGGCGGTGCAACTGAATAATGAGCAATTAAGGCCTGTATTCGATTATTTTGTTAATCAACTCGTCATATTCAATGATAGCGCACAATTAAACCCCTTTATTTCTATCAACATGCTCCAAGATCCGCAAGACAAAACATCCATATGTAGTTTTATGACAACGTCCGATATTAGCATTACTGATATCAGCGTCGTGAAACAGAAGATAATGAGTAAGGCTGTACGGATTGATCATTCGGCTGGAAAAACTGAGGTGCACGATACTGAACAAGAAATCAATCAATTACAGTTTCACCATACGACTGAAAAAGGTACGGTGATATTTGGTCTCGATGATGAGTCTCAAGGCACGAAACGGTTGTTTTTTCTTGCTGGGCCTATTAGAAAGGCGCTTCAACAAGGGCTTACTGTAGTTATAGATGAATTAGACAATAGCTTACATCCGTTGTTAGTGCGCCGTTTGGTGGAATTATTTCATTCTCCATCATTCAATCCTAAAGGCGCTCAATTGATTTTTACCACCCATGATACCTCATTGCTCGACCCCGCTTTATTTCGACGAGATCAAATCTGGTTCATCGAAAAAGATAAAGAACAAGCTTCAAAGTTATACCCTCTGTCAGACTTCAGCCCTCGTAAAAATGAAGCTTTTGAAAAGGGTTATCTTATAGGGCGTTACGGTGCGATCCCGTTTTTTGATGAATGGGGTGAGGTTGAAGAGTAATGAATAGCGTCTTTTTGTCAGTGCGCTAATAAGAAAATGCCAAAATGTACTCCTGAGCAGAATTATGAGGGTATTGCTTTTCTCATGGGTGGGTGTGTAGTGTGTAGGTTCTGAGTATTGCCGTACTACCATAGTACACATATGCAGCATAGTACACGATTCTGGTTTGTCAAATTATCGCGAAGCGATTTAGTTCAATGGGTAAAGATTTCTCGCCAAAAATTCGTCAACGCGCCGATTTATCAAGGAAACAAGCACGGAGGGCTGGCTATGACCGCCTGCTTATCGTTTGCGAAGGCACTAAAACCGAGCCTAATTATTTCAAAGAAATACGCCAAGCATACCGATTGCACACTGCAAATGTTGCAATATATCCCAGCACATCAGGCACAGCACCCATTCAAGTTGTACAACATGCCAGAGAATTAGTTGAAAATGGTAATGTACACCGCAATATCAAGCCACGCGCTGTTGAGCAAGTATATGTCCTGTTTGATAGAGATGCTCACGTGAGTTTTCACGACGCATGTCAATTGGCGAGGTCACTAGATGGCAAGATACTCAACGACAATGGTCAACCGATTATATTTCGGGCCATTGTTTCTGTGCCTTGTTTTGAGCTATGGCTACTCTTACACTTTGAAAACATCGAGCGCTCATTGCATAACGTCGAAATATTAAAACGACTGAAGTCGCATTTGCCTAGCTATGAAAAGGCCATTGTTAATAGTTTTGCTCTCGCGCGACATAAACTCGATGTGGCGCATCAACGAGCTCGGACTTTAATTGAACGACATACCCCTATCGATGGAATACAGCCTTATACCAATATCTCACTGCTCGTGACGTCACTGATTGAATTACGTAACGATTCTTAACTTTTCATATTCATTCAAATCAGCTACCATACTCAACGTTGGGTAAGATCTTGGGTAAGTTTCGCGTCCTGATTATTTTAAACCAATAAAATCAAGGTATTGGAGAGCGACTCGAGTCCTCTTCTCGGTACCATGGACATGCTTGAATCAAGTGTGCGCTAATATCGTGCTCGTCCCGGCATTGCCGCAAATTTTTTCCATATCACAAGAGCCTGATCGCGCAACAACTCTTGTGATTTTATAACTCGATGATCAGGTGTATCACTAAGCTCCTTGTAGAAATCCAGATCTTTAAACTCACCATATTTCAATGCGTCCTCTATGTGAGCCGCATAAAAATAATGATCAATATGCGCCCAATAACAGGCAGCTAAACACATAGGACATGGTTCTGCACTGGTGTAGAGAACAGCGCCTTCAATATGTGGTGACCCCAGTTTTTTACACGCTTCACGAATCGCTTGAATTTCACCATGCCACGTGGGGTCGTTCTTCTTGATGACTTGATTGTAGCCCTCACTGATTATTTTACCATCTTTGACAATCACACTACCAAAAACACCACCTGTTTTATCAGTAATACCCGCTTTTTCACTGAGTTCTATAGCGCGGAGCATAAATTGCTTATCTAGATTGGTGGTTTTTATTGTCATGATATAATCTCCATAGTCATTGTTGTATCCTTAATTAAATATTAGTTGATGAGGACAGAAATGCAAATCACAAGAAACAAGGATGGTTATATGCAGAAACGATATGGAATACTTGTGTGGTTCATCGCCACTTTATTTGTGGTTTACGCTTTTTGCTTAAACACAGCGTCAGCGGTATTCTCTACGGCGATACAATCATCCCTGCATGCAAGTAACCTTGGCGTATCAATTGCAGGCGGCGGATTTATCCTTGGGTTTGCGCTGATGCAAATTCCTGCTGGCTATTTACTTGATAAATTCAATGCGCGATTTGTTGTTGCCAGTGGTGTATTTTTATTAGCGCTCGGAAATTTGATTATTTCTCACGCAGATTCCTTGGTCATTTATACCCTTTCTAATCTCATGCAAGGCATTGGCGCTTCATTTGCATTCATTGCTGCCGCAGTCTTAATTGCACAATGGTTTTCTTCGGCAAATTTTCCAATTATGTTTGGTTTGACGCAAACCCTATCTTGTATCTTGGCGGGGATCATTCATTATTATTTTACCTTGGCCCTCACGATTTATAAGTGGAACGACATCTATCAGGTTTTATCTATCTTTGGCTTTATTTTGTTAGGATTAACGTTGCTTTTTGTCACCTCGCCCAAAGACTACCAGCGAGGCCCTAGTATTTCACTTAGAGTCTCGTTAAGTGAAGTTGTCTCGAATAGACAAATCTTACTCTGCTCTGTCACAGCGGCAACCTCATTTGGCGTGTTACTTGCCTATGCAGGTTTGTGGTACATTAAAGTTCAAGCATTTTACGCTGTTGATAACGTAAGTGCGGTCATCATCAGCGGCATGATGTTTTTGGGTGTTGGGATAGGGACACCACTCTTAGGTTGGATCTCAAACCTTCTGAAATCAAGGGTAATGGTTATACATTTTACACTTTGTTTAGGTGCTATGGCCTTACTTATGGGTATTTATTTACCACATTTCAATATAAATAGCTTGATGACAATCAAAGTGATTTCATTTTTTATCGGTTTCTTACTATCAGGCGCGATGCTGCTTTACACGGTGGTCAGTGAGATTTCAACCAATGCTACTCGCGGCGTTGCAATCAGTGTGACCAATACGACTGTGTTTTTATTTAATGCAGCGCTGCTCTTTATTCCTTATTTCTTTGTTACACATCTTTCAGATAAGTTCTTCACCTATCTTTGGATTTTGCCTTTCTTTATTATTTTCTCGATATTGCTGTTATATTTTGTGAAAGACAGCCTACTTCCACTTGGCGGCCCTGATAAGTGGGGTCAAAGGAGGAAAGTGGTTTAGTTTATGGGATAAGGTAAGTCGTGGCGGCACCTTGGAAAGAGGGTGGTTGATATCAACCACCCCATCTGAGTTCAGTGGATTATTCCAAGACCTTCGCCCAGTCGAATAGGGACACCCTCCTGCAAGTTTTGTAACCATTGTACCCGTTGGTTGTCAGCAAAGAGTAAAATAACGGTGGAGCCTAATTTGAAGTATCCCATTTCTTCAGCTTTTTTGAGGCTGATTTTTTTTGCAGCATAATCGACGTGGTGATGCTCTCGGCTTCGAGTCAAGTCGCCGTCCCAAGCAGTGCCAATGCTGCCGACGATGGTGGCACCGACCAGCACCATGGCCATCAAACCTACAGAGGTTTCAAAAAAAACCACCAATCGTTCATTGGATACAAAGAGTTTAGGGATTCGGCGAGCTGTTGCGGGTTGTACTGAAAATAAGGTGCCGGGGATATAAATCATTTCTTTTAAAGTGGCGTCAATGGGCATGTGAATGCGGTGGTAATCTTTTGGGGATAAGTAGAGTGTTGCGAAAAGTCCTGAGTGAAATTGCTCGCTTACGGTTTTGTCACATGAGAGCAGTTCAAGGACTGAATAATATCGCCCCTTGGCTTGCAACAAAAGCCCGGTCTGGATGTTCCCTATTTCAGACACACACCCATCCACCGGAGAAACAATCCCGCTGGAGGCGATTGGCCGGCATTCCGGTTTTAATTGCCGGATGAAAAACGAGTTGAAATCGGGGTAATTTTCAGGGTGCTCTTCACAGGCCTCACTCATATTCACGCCATAAGTGCGTATAAAATAGCGAATAAAGCTGTTTTTTAACGCGGGCGTTTGAATTTGAGCAAGATAACCTGCCAAATGGGTCAGGGCCTGTTTGGGCAAAAGGTATTGTAAATAGGTTTTTAAATTTTCAGAGAACATAGCTCACGAGGGATACAGAAACGATCATGGCTTCATGATACCCTGAAAATTTGGTTCATGCCATGAGTCTTGAGTGTGATATAATCTCCTAGATCAACGTTAAGTCTGGGAGGAAGGACGCCGGGTGTGGTGAGCGCGGTAGACTGTTTTTCTCGTGGTTCACGATCGGTTCCCGCTGAGTCTCTTGCGGGTGGTGGATATTGTGAGGATGCAGAGATGGCTGCCGGAGCGCCTGTAAGGGCAAGCGGTGCGGCGACCACAGTGGTGCAACCGCCTGCGGGAGTTGCCTTGCATGCGAGCATTGAAGAGGAGCTCGAAGTTGTTGAGGTCCGCGTGACAGGAGAGGGATTTTTCAAACCAGTAAACGCTATCATCGCGCGTAGCCTCGGGCTTCCATTAGCCAAGGAGGAAGATGATGGTGAGGATCCGGATCTGGCAAAATTTTCTGTAAGGCCAGGCCCACGTGCGATTTGCATGCCACTTACAAGAGACGTTACCGTACCAATCCTATGGCTAGCGCGTTAGAATCGATGGTTGAATTTGATCCGGATGTCGATGAGGAGATGCGACCTCTGTGAAAGGCTTTGTACAATTGATAAGATAATGGTACCCTTTTCACGCAGAGGGTTGTCCTCTGTTTTATTTACAGGATAATTTTAATGAGTCTAAAAAATATCATTCAGTCGATACAACGTCTTTTCCAGGGCAAAGGTTCGAGCGCTCAATGTAGCGGCATCATCAAATTCTTTGATAGAAAAAAACGGTTCGGCTTTATAGTTGCCGGAAAGCATGAGTACTTTTTTCATGCAGCTGCCGCAAGCCCCTCGGATTTTAAAGCCTTACAAGATGGTGTTGCGGTTAAATTTAATATTGTTCAAGGCAAAAAGGGGCCTCAGGCCGATAATATTGAAATTGTTGCGTGATCCTAATCATTGCCCTCTCATCCGCTTCCCGTCTTCGCGCGGGTTCTGGTTGTTGGGCACCTTCTTCCCCGTATTCGGGGTGGGGGCGTAGGTAGGAGCTCTTTCGTAAGGAATAGTAAATGGAACAACAAGACAAGACGTCTTCATCCTTGGTACAGCAGCAAGTTCTGCAATTAAGTCATTTTCTAAACACCAGAATTCTAGGTCAAAAAAATCTCATTTCACGATTGCTCATCGCATTGCTTGCCGATGGACATTTGTTGGTTGAGGGCGCACCAGGATTGGCAAAAACGCGTGCCGTGAAGGAACTATCCTATGGTGTAGAGGGTCATTTTCATCGAATTCAGTTTACGTCGGACTTACTGCCTGGAGATTTGACGGGAACTGACATATATCACCCAGAAGATGGTTCTTTCGTTTTTCAGCCCGGACCCATTTTTCACAATATGGTGTTGGCGGATGAAATCAATCGAGCGCCGGCAAAGGTCCAATCGGCATTGTTGGAAGCCATGGCTGAGCGACAAGTGACCATCGGGAGTAAAACTTATCCCTTGCCGGAATTATTTTTGGTGATGGCCACACAAAACCCCATTGAACAAGAAGGGACTTACCCACTTCCGGAAGCTCAACTCGATCGTTTCTTAATGTATGTGAAAATTGGCTATCCAGACGCGCTGGTTGAACATGATATTTTGATGTTGTCTCGACGTGAGGCCATGAATGCCATCGTGATGGGAGCGAAGGAAGCCACTGCCGAAGAAAAAACGACCCCTCTGTCACAACGAGCTTTGTTTGAAGCACGTCAGCAAGTGCTGAATGTGCACACGAGTGAAGGGCTTGCCCATTATATCGTGCAATTGGTGATTGCTACGCGTCAACCAGAGGCTTATAGTCAAGAGCTGAAACGTTGGCTAAGATATGGTGCGAGTCCACGGGCCACTATCGCCATTGATCGTTGCGCCAAAGCGCATGCTTGGATTTCTGGGCGGCAATATGTGACACCAGAAGACATTCATGCGATTGCTCATGATGTGTTGCGTCATCGCGTGTTGTTAACCTTTGAGGCGGAAGCTGAAGGGGTGAGTAGTGATGATTTTTTAGATGCATTGATGCGTTTGGTCGCTCACCCGTAGGATCAACATGTCATACGGAATCACCACTGAATTAACCGAACTGATTGGACTGCAACGACTGGTGCAAAAGGGCCCGGCGGATGTCTCTGGTCGAGCAAAACAGCAGGGCGGACATGTGTCTCCATGGCGAGGCCGTGGCATGGATTTTTCTGAAGTTCGGAGCTATCAAGCGGGTGATGACATTCGACACATGGAGTGGCGAGTGACGGCACGCACTGGGAAACCGCATGTCAAACTGTATCAAGAAGAACGTGAGCGGCCTGTTATTCTGTTGATAGACTTTAATCCATCCATGTATTTTGGCACCCGTGTGGCTTTTAAATCGGTGATTGCCGCAAGGTTGGCCGCTATTTTAGCGTGGACTGTCGTATCGCGTGGGGATTGTGTGGGCGGTTTGCTGTTTTCGGCAGATACTCATCGTGAATTCATGCCCCGCGGACGGAAAGCAGGCGTATTGCCTTTTTTGGCGGCACTGAGTCTCTATACCCAGGCGCGCCCCGCTCCAAATGCTGATCTTCGTCGACGGTTAAGTGATCCTTTGCAGCGTGTGCGTCGCGTGGTTAGGCCGGGAAGCTTGTTGATTGTGATCAGTGATTGTTATTCGATGGACAAAGAGTCTGAAAGTCTGCTGAGCCGCTTGCGCTTGCATAATGACGTGTTGGTTTATCATCTTTGTGATCCCCTTGAACTTTCTCCCCCCGCGCCCGGATGTTACCCCATCACAGACGGTATAAAAGACAGGGTGTTGGATACATCAGAGCCTGCTGAAAATGCGGGATATCGTCGCTATTGCGATCAACGAATTTTAGAGGTGCAAGCTCCTCTGAAGCGATTGCAAATCCCTTATGTTCAAGTGACCGCGCTGCATGATCTTTCTCTGCTGGTTCGACAAACATTTTTGCGGAGATCTCATGGATAAGATCACCTTGAAGGACATTCATTTGCCTGAAAGGATTGGATGGTGGCCAATGGCTTCTGGAAAGATCGCTCTTGCTTTGTTGATAGTAGGGATAAGTGTTGGGTTGTTGATGGTCCTCATTCGGTATTATATGAGGGGGCGTGCACGACGCGTGGCCTTAAAGTTGTTATCGTCTTATGAGCAGCAATTTTGCTCAGATCTTAATTCCCAATCAAGTGCTGCCTGCGTTTCTGAGTTATTAAAACGTGTTGCTCTGGTGTATTTTCCTCGTGAGAAAGTCGCAAGTTTGAGGGATGAGGCCTGGATTGCGTTTTTAAACGAGACGAGCAAAGGTTTGAATTTTCAAGACGTTCGAGTAGCCTTGCTGGAGCTTCCCTATCAGAGATCACAAGACCATGATTTGAAGCCTCTGTTCACCATGGCCGAGGCATGGGTAAAGCAGCGGAGGGGACCATGTTTGAGTTAGCCTGTCCTTGGGTTTTGGTCTTTTTGCCACTGCCATGGCTTATCTGGTTTTTTTTGCCAAGCGCCTCACTTCAAGTGCCTGAGGCGCTCCATGTTCCTTTTTTTCATGCGATGACGAGCTTTTTGGAAAGCGAAAAGCGAAAACCTGATTCTCGTCGCCAAATCACACTTTTGTTATTGATTTGGTTTCTTGTCTTGTGCGCACTGTCAGGTCCTAGGTGGGTCGGGGAGCCGCAGCCAGTGGCACGCGATGGTCATAACATCATGATGGTTCTAGATCTTTCTCCAAGTATGGCTTTAAACGATATGATCATGCATGGACGTCCCGCAACACGATTGGCCGTGGTGAAGCGTGCTGCAGCACAGTTTGTTCAACAAAGGCTGGGTGATAAATTTGGGCTTATTCTGTTTGGAACTCAAGCGTATTTGCAAACGCCATTGACGCACGATAGGCATAGTGTGTTGATGCGGCTTGAGGATGCCACCGTGGGGTTGGCCGGGAGAACCACTTCCATTGGGGACGCTTTGGGACTTGCCGTAAAACGCTTGCAACATGTGCCAGAAAAAGGGCGTTTGATTATTTTATTAACTGATGGCGTGAATAATTCCGGCGTGTTGGCGCCCTTGAAAGCGGCTCAACTGGCCGTCGTGGATCATATCAAAATTTATACGATAGGTTTGGGTTCAGAAGTTGATCCGCAAGCATTGGGTGGGTTATTTTTTAATATGAATGCAACGGCTGATTTGGATGAGGACACCTTAAAAGAAGTCGCAAAAATGACAGGTGGTCGTTATTTTCGTGCAACCGATGGACAATCCCTACAAGACATTTATCAGAGTATTCATCGCTTAGAGACAGTTTCTTTGGACGATGCCAGTGTGCGCCCACAGCATGAGTATTATCCTTGGCCTTTGACCTTGGCTTTTCTACTTTGGTTGTTTTGGCTTTTTCAACGAGGTGGGTGGGGGCAATGGTGGCGACGCGAGGAGGTTTTGTGATGACGTCGTTTCATTTTCTGCGGCCTTTTTGGTTATTGGCGCTTGTGCCAACCTGCCTCTTATTGTGGGGGATGGTGGTGCAAACCTTGCGGAGTAAGGCTTGGCGTGGGGTTTGCGATGCACATCTGTTGCCTTTCATCCTAGAAACGCGTCATTTAGGGCGACGTGGCTTGTCTAAGGTCTTGTTGGTTTTGAGCTCTTTGTTCCTGATCATCAGTTTGGCAGGGCCCACGTGGTCACGTTTTCCAGTACCGACTTACCAACACATAGAGCCCCGAGTCGTGGTGCTTGATCTTTCAGACGCGATGTTGGCAATTGATCTCACGCCTTCGCGATTGCAGCGTGCTAAATTCAAATTGCATGACTTACTCCAGTATCATGACGTAGGTCAATGGGGGCTGGTGGTTTACACCGGCGAGCCTTTTGTTGTTTCGCCCTTAACCGATGATGGGCAAACCATCGATGCGCTTCTCTCAACGCTGACACCAGATGTGATGCCCGTGCAAGGTCAACAACTCTCCACAGCGCTTCAGCAAGCCGAGCAGCTGATCTCAGATGCAGGGTTTCATCAGGGGCAACTTTTGGTGTTGACGGCTGTCCCTCCTTCAGATTCAGCCATTTCAGAGGCAGCGTCTTTATCAAAGCATGGTCTTCAAACATCCATTATGCCGGTGATTGGCCATGAGACTGCCAGTGATCCTCATTTTTTGGCGCTGGCAAAAGCCGGCGGTGGCGAGCTGATCCCGATGAGTGATACGTCTAGTGATTTGGATCAATGGCTGAAGGACACCAAAGGACATCACGATGTGGTGGAGCAGGAACAAAAGGACGTCCCTGTGTGGCGTGATGAAGGGCGTTGGTTTCTGATCCCTGCCTTGCTGTTCCTCTTGCCGCTATTCCGTCGAAATGCGCTCCTGAGGATAGATCTATGAAGCGATATTTGGGATTTCTTGGGCTTTGTTTCGTTCAGGTAGTGCACGCTTTCTCTTGGCAAGATCTGTGGGTGACGCCTGATCAACAAGCACAAAAGATGATGAGCCGTGGGCAGTTTGCAGAAGCGGAAAGCACTTTCATGAGAGAAGATTGGCGTGCTGCGGCAGCCTATCGTGCGGGTCATTTTGACGAAGCGGCAAAGCTGTATGCCGCTTCTAGAAATGAAGAGGCCTACTATAATCAAGGCAACGCGTTGGCCCGAATGGGTCAATACGAAAAGGCGCTTAAGGCTTATGATGCGGCTTTAGCGATAAACCCGAAGCATCAAGATGCCATTTTTAATCGTAAAGTCGTTCTGGATCTGTTGAAAAGGGAGCAACAAAAACAAGAGAAGGATCAGAAAAAGCAGGATCAGAGAGATCAGGACAAACAGCATCAGGATCAAAAAAACAAAGATAAGCAAAATCAGGACCAGCAAAGTCAAGAGCAGAAGCAGACGGATGAGGAAAATCAAGCCAAGAAAGAGGGCGAGGAGAAGGCTTCTCCAAGAAAAGACAAAGATAAGCCTATTCCTGAAGCCACAGAAGCCGATCGTGAACAACAACAGTCTAAAGAGCAATGGTTACGTTTGATTCCTGATGATCCAGGTGGGTTGATGCGGGAAAAATTTTTGCGAGATCATTTGCGCAGACTTCATGGGTGGGACCAATGATTCGAGTTCGTGGATTCATTTTTTTTGTGCTGATGCTGTGTTGGTTTGGGGTGGCCTTTGCTCGCATTGCTGTGGATATCCATCCGAACAAGGTTCATTTGGGAGAGTCGTTTCGGCTGACATTTACCATGGATGTTCCACCAGGGGGGATCCCTAATTTAATCCCTTTGCAGCTTGACTTTAGCATCATTGGCACTGAGCGAACCATGGCGTATAGCGTTATCAACGGACAAACCATCAGTGAGGCAAAATGGACGGTTATTCTTAGCCCAAAAAAAATTGGGGTTTTGACCATTCCTTCTGTACAAATAGGGCATCAGCAGAGTATCCCCATGCAGATTGAGGTGGTTAGTGGTCTAGATGCTTCTCTGAGTGATCAAGGAGAGGATGCCAAGACGGAAGGGGTGCAATTAAAGACCACGGTTAGCGTATCAAAGCCTTTTGTGAACCAGCAAGTGCTTTATACGGTGAAGCTTTATCATCATCAACAGCTGTTGGATGCAGCCTACCAGCCTCCGCAGGTAGAAGATGCGTTGATGGTGCCTTTGGGTGATGCTCGGCGTTATGAGAGCACCTTGGAGGGGCGTCCATATGCTGTTGAGGAGCAAAAATACGCGATTTTTTCACAGAAAAAAGGTCCTTTGACGATTCATTCGCCTACTTTGAATGCGCTGGTGATGGCATCCATTCCTGAGCGTTTGAGTGCGCGTACCAAAGACACAACGTTGCAGGTATTGCCCGTTCCCAAACAGGAAAAAGCCATCGATTGGCTACCCGCAAGCCAAGTGAGTCTCACCGAGATCTACGATCAAGGTGACACACTGAAGGAAGGTAATACGCTTACCCGCACGGTGACCTTGCAGGCTCAGGGGTTGCCTGCACAATTGCTCCCGAATCTTTCTATGGTGGGTGGGCCTCTGTTTCACGTGTATATGGAAAAACCCATATTGACCAACACAGCAAGTGATCAGGCTCTTATGGGGCGTATGGAGGTGAAAGCCACCTATTTATTGAATCATGCGGGTCAAATCACTTTACCCAAGGTGCAGGTCCCTTGGTTTGATACGGTCACGGGTAAAAACGAAGTCGCTACCCTCCCTGCTCGTAGCTTTTTTGTTGGGGCCAAAATGGGAAGTAGCGCGTCACAAACCAAGTCGTCTTCAGTGGCGCCTAAAGTCGAGAGGGTAAACCGTCTCATCCCAGTGGCACATCACGCAACTGATGCTTGGGTCAAATGGTTCTTTGGCCTTGTGGTGTGTGTGGGGGTGTTATTTGCCCTCAAGGGAAGATTATGCGCGCGTTATGCTTTGGGTAAAGCTTTCAAGCGTTTGCATCGAGTGTGTGTTCGAAATAACGCGGTTGATGCACAAGTTGCATTACTGGATTGGGCTCGTTTAAGGTGGCCAGAGGTCGAGTGTTTTGATATGCAGGACTTTGCAAGTTGGGTACATGACGTGGCATTGAAGAAACAAATCACGGTGTTGTCGGAAGTTCTTTATGGGGCAGATAGAAAACATCCCTGGCAAGGGAGGGCCTTGTGGCGCGCTGTGATTGTTTTTTTACGAAAGAAGGCTGTTCGAAAAAACAGACGTTGTGATTTACCCCCGATTCATCTTTAATGAGGAGACGGCGGTAGGATCCCAAAATAGGTATTGTAAAGTTTGATGAAGTCTTGATTCGTTTCGATGTGTTTTAATTGTTGATCAAATGCGTCGATAATGGATTTGTTTTTTTGTAAGGACATGATCCCAATGCCGTCGCCTACTTTCATGGGACTATCGAGAAGTTTAAATTCTTTGTTTCCATTTTGAGCCCAGTAATTTCCTTCTTGAACATCAACAAATGCGGCGGTTAACTGTCCGTCGCTCAAGGCACCTATCAGCGTATCTAAATCATGGAACAGTGTGATTTTAAAACGTGAGCCATAGGTTGATGTAAAAAAATGATAATAAATACCTAATGTTGAATTGATCCGCTCTTGAATCAACCCCACGCTTGAGCCTTGAGGTAAGTCAGCTACGGAGTTGATCTTATTGGATTGTAAGGTTAAAAATTGTGCTTTGCTCAATAAGTAGGGGTAAGAAAAAATGTATCCGCCATTCAACGGATTGGGAGGAAGATAGAAGTCAATCCCATCCACGGCCACATCGATGAGATTCTCCTGCAAGGCGATGAATAAATCATCATACGTCATGGGGATGAGGGTGCAGGGTTGATTCATTTGGTGACAAAGCAGTTTGATCAAGTCCACCTCGAACCCCTGGTTTAGCGTAAACACATAAGGGGGATCAAAAACCACGGTGCCCACTCTGATGGTGGCATAAGCAGACGAGCAGAAGCATGATAAACACAGAATCAGCCATGAGGCTATGCGTTGGGTCCGTTTCATCTCGATCCTTGGCTTAAGCAGATATCACCTTAGCATTTTTAGTTTGAATGAAGCAATTGCTTTTTCTTGCACTAAGGGAGAACTTCATCTAAGGTAGTCTCATGATGGTTATTGGATGACTGCTGATGTTCTATAAGGTTTGTTTCTCGATCCTCTGTTGTGTCTTGTTGACAAGCTGTACTCACAAAACCCAGGTCCAGGCACCTGCACCTGTGGCGTCACTTGGTAGTGCTTTACAACATCGTCAGGTGGCGGCGTTTACGGGCGTAGATGTTCGGGGGGTGTTAGATCTGAGTTTGCATACCGGTGCTCGTCATTCACAAGTTATTTTGAAAGGTGATCCTCGTGATTTGGCCTTTGTTGTGACCCAGGTCGTTCGTGGCGTATTACATGTGACGGTTGGGGCTGGTTATCCACGTTTTGGACATGTTCAAGTGGAGGTGAGAACCACACATCTTCATGCTTTGGCATATCATGGTGTAGGGCGTGTGAGTGGGTTGAATTTAAATACGCGTTTGTTGGATGTAGAGATTGTCAATCAAGGGCCTGTCACCTTGCAAGGTCACATTGGATTGCGCAAACTTGAATTAAGTGGGCATGGATATACCGAAATCACCGGGATCAGCAGCCCTCATTTGCAGTTGATTCTGAGCGGTAAAACGGTGGTTCGGTTGGTAGGCGAAGTTCATTTGGCCACCTTGGATATGAAAAATGAGGGTCGTTTGAGTTTGTTTTGGGTTAAAAGCCAGGAATTAACCATTCGAGGTCGTGGCAAAGCCTGGATTCAATTGGCGGGTCAAGCTGAAAAGCTCAATGTCGAATTGTGGGGCACGGCACGCTTTAACGGCCGTTATTTACGTGCAGATCGTGCTTTTGTGAAGACGCATGACCAATCGATTGCTGAAATGTCAGCAGTCCTTCGGCAACATACTTTGGCGTTGGATAAGAGTGATATTCACTTTTACAATGTCCCCGCAATGAAAGCCGATTTTATGGCGAAAGATGGGGCTGTGTTAGATATGCGCAATTTGGCCTCACCGTTTGTTCAAGAATATGATGAGTACAACAAATGATTTCGATCATGACCTATTTTGAGTTCAAACCATCCGTTGAATAATCTGATCCACATCGTTGTCTAAAGGTAAGACATGCGCTGAATTGGCTAGCCAGTGGGTTTCGCAATTGGGTACATTTTTCATAAGATTGGCGATTTTTTTGGTATGAACGACTTCATCAAAACGACCTAGAAAGAGATCGGTGGGACAGGTGGGGGGGGTGAATGGGAAGGTCTGAATGAGCGTTAATATTTCCATGATGGCGGTGAGCGGTAATCTTCGGTAGGCCAGCTCGCCATAGCGTTTAGAGCATAAATTTCCTGCCCGATTACGGATCGATTGCACGCCCAAGTAATGGATGAGATGGAGGCCCTTTAAAGCCAAGGGAATGTTGATGGATAGGGCAAGGGCTGGTGCTAGTAAATAGAGGTGATGTAGCTTAAAGTGTTGGCTGAGATGACAGGCCAGCAATCCCCCTAAAGAAAGTCCAAGCACATCAACGCTAGCATAGTTTTGAACCAGCGTCTCGCAAGCTATTTCGGAGGCTGTCAACCAATCTTGGGCCTTCACCGTTCCAAAAGCCGAGATGTTTTCACCATGTCCCGGGAGGGTAGGGCAAAGAATAGCATCATAGGGCAGCAATGCTTGTAACATGACTCGAAATACCGCGGGTGAGGAAGAAAATCCATGCAACAGCAGCAACGCACGTTGGTTACCGCGTCCCTTTTGAAAAATAGGTTCTAAAAGACTAGATTCAGGTTTGCCTAACCCACGCAAGGGTTTCCCACGCCACATGTAGCGAAAATCATCACGGTTCATCAGTTGGTCTCCTTTAGGACATCTTTTTTGTGAGAGTTAGTCTATAATTACACTATAATCACTGAAAAAATAGATGAGGTGTATCATGTCAGCGAAACCGCCAGTCTCCCCAGTCACTCCCCCCCCCTTGGGAGGAGGTCCTCCACCGGCTAAACCCGCCGCCCCTCCAGGGCGTACCAGTGCCAAGCCCGCCTCAGACAAACCAGAACCCACGGATCGAGACGAGGCCGTAAGAGCTGCGAAGGCTAAGAAAGATGCGGAGTATAATAAAGTCATAGAGAAGCAAGGCTTGGAGGGTAGCAGTGGTACTTTCGCTCAAAATATGGCAGGTGCATCCGACGCATTGATTAAGGGTCTGGCTGTCATCGTAGATAATATGAAAGCAAGATATGGGGGAGGGATCATGGGGCTTCTCGGTCTGCCGGGACGGCTGCTTTATACTGGGCCGAAAGCATTATATAACAAAGCAAAGAACGCAATATTTGGGGCTCCCGAAGCCACTCCACCGGGTGCGACCCCAGCTGCTCCACCAGGGGTGCCTCCCCACACTCCACCGGTCGTGCCCCCAGCAGCAGCCCCTGTACCAGGGGCTGCTGCTGGGGGCACGCCTGCCTCACCTGCTGCTGCCCCACCTGCTGCAGCGGCTGCTGCCCCACCTGTTGCTGCCCCACCTGCTGCAGCGGCTGCTGCCCCACCTGTTGCTGCCCCACCTGTTGCAGCGGCTGCTGCT
>JAPLRK010000057.1 GCA_026399195.1 Legionellales bacterium | reverse complement strand
TGCCGCCGCCTCCTTCACACTGTCCATCCACTCTCTAACGTTTGCTTCCGTTACCCCTACGCCTCGGCTTCCTGCTACCGGTCCCCTCTCTACCAGCTCATACACCTTCTCCCACTCACTCTCCTCCTCCATCTCATCCACCCTCCCACCTCCCCTGCCCTCCGGCTCCCCGTCCGTTTCGTGCACCCCCTCAGACCTCGCCCCCCCCACCGCATCCACCCCCCCTGCCTGTAACGCTCTCATGTCTCCTGCCGAACAACCTGCGACCTTCTCAGCCCACGTAGCAATTCCGCCAAGATCCCATCCCCTCCCTGCGGCCCCAGCCAAAGCCCTGGACCACTCCTCCCTTATCTCCACACCCTCACCCCCCCCCCCCCCCCCCCCCCCCCCCCCACACGCCTCTTCGCGCTCAACTGCACATAATCCAATCATGGAATCGTAAACCGCCTTGCCGGGCCCACCCGGCGTCCGCCCTTCCCTCAGTAGTTCATGTACCTCCACTCCAGATCTTACGCCAACCAACGCCCCCCCACGCAGACTCTCGGTAAAACCCCACAACTTTTCTGTGCTTAATTCCATCAACCTACTCATCACTGAATTGGTAATATCAAACATCGACCCATTCCAATGCATTGCATTCATCAACTTAATTGCTACGATGAGAGAATCGGTTCTTATCGGATCGGCAGTAATATGAGCTATATTTTTAAGTAATATATTAAACCGATCGTTCGGGTTCCTATCGAATGCACCTGCCGCGGACAATGCCTCCATGATTTTTTGCGCGTTTCTTAATTGTTTATGCGGCAGCTTCATCAGAGCTTTTAGCTTATCGGCTCTCACAGTCCCTACAAGTGCGATACTTTTGGCAATCATTACATTAATGCACCCGACGGCCGCATCGACATTCAGCCTAAATTCCGCCGGTCTGCCCCGCTCTGCCCCGGTCTTCGGGTATAGCTTGTCTAGATTTTCTGACAAACATGCACAAATATCGTTAGGATCGGCTATAAATTGCGCACCCCCCACTGCTCCGATCAACTTCGCCATTCCGACCAACTCGTCATTCGTCATCTGGAGGATACGACCAACCATAGGCTTAAAGGAACCACGCCTATTAAGCGTAACCCCGGACATTTTAGAAAATGTCACATTTAGAGCTATTTTCCCGTCCTCGTTAATCTCAGCGTCACCCATTTGAAGTCGTTGTTCGTATATGTAATCAAAGAAATCATTAGGATGCTTTTTGAAAAGAGGGTGCCCCTCCGCTGCGGCTAACACACCCGCCATCTTTTTAAGGGGTCTCTCTTCCATCTCCATAAGCTTACCTAGCTTATTTATGTCTCGCATAGACCTAAGCCTGACATTGTTGTTTTTCATTATCTTAATACAGGTACTAACGGCCAGCACTCTTCCCATTATATCCGTACTCCCTAGCTTATGAAGCTTATCGATGATAACCTTCATCTCGTCTTTATCGAGGCTAACCGACGAATCCAGTGCATCTATCATCGCCTTCAAATTTTTCAAAGATTGTCCGTTGGTAGAATCAATCGCCAAATCCAATATGGCATCTCTTACGCCGATTGGCGATAATCTCTTTGACTTCATACTATTAAAAACATCACAAATTTCTTTTTTTAGTGAAAAAAACTTTTCAGTGTCCTTGATCACTCGACCAATCGTGTCCCGATCCAAGTTCCTAACCTCGATCGCCTTGAGAATGGACAGAGCTGATAGTTCTTTATGAACGTCTCCTATCTTATTCACATCCATCTGGAATGATGTATTAAACATTATAGTCTGAGTCTTAGTGCCCTTATCGATCTCTTCCATTAACTTAGTTACTTCTTTATATCCCCACGAGCTGAACTCTTCCCACTCATTAATGGTATCATCTTCCTCCGAGAAAACATTGTTATCACCTCTTCTCTTACTCACTAGGCCTATGCGCGACCAATCGGCATCCTTAATCGCGGCAAGGATCTCCGGTAAATCAGCGTTTAACATCCTATCTTTAGTGCATAGGTTAATCCAGTCACCTATCACTGCTAGCTTATCCGCCGACATTGCCTCCCCTTTCTTAATCATGGCTACTGCAATTTGGGACAGCGCACTTATCCCGACGGCCCCTAGTAGGGGAAACTTGCCTAATAGCCGTACCATCTCACCCCTGTCCTCCCCGCCTTCCTTTAGCAACGCCTCTAAGCCCGCTCGCCCAGAGCTATTAGTACTCGGTGCTGTCGCTGACATATCTATCTCCTTTTTATATGCTATATAGTATTTATAGACAATGATTCAAAAATCGTCAAATTGCATATAAACAATGGAGTCAGACTGCAATGGCCCTAGTTAAGGCCTGGCAATCAATGGAATCATCAATCAATGAGGTCAACTGGATTAATTTTCCCTCTTTTGAGCTATTTTTTGGATTTCCGATCACCACTTCCAGCGCGACTGAATGCTCAAATTTACTATCTCCATGTAATCAATGAGCGAGGCGACCTCAATCTCCGACTTCAACATTATGATTTTTTCGGAAAACTTCATTTACAATGGTCCTTCTAAATAAGCGCACCAATTGGACCATTAATCGCACTGTTGATGATGGTTTTTACAGGTTTGGCGAGACCAATGGTTTTGAGCTCAATAGGGCTAAACCAACGACCTTCCGAATAACTTCCTTCCTTATTCCCTTCTCCCAAGACATGGGGCGAAGGGGCCCGGAGGATGGATGGGGGGCCCGGAAGAGTTCTCCGATGTTTCGGACCACAAGGTGGCTGAGATGCTTTTAAGAGGGTTTCGCTTTTGATGGATAGGACAATGGCTTTGATATGAAGATGAAAATGAGTGAAGGGATGCTTGATGGTGGCAAACTCTTTTAAAGGGTTTGTCTCTAAGTGATAGGTTTTTAGGACATAGTTAACTGGGCATTGGTTCATCTCAATGCTAGGAAAACACCAGAGGCCACCCCATATGCCACGAAGCGGTCGCCGTTCAAGATAGATTTTATTATCTTCCGTATGCAACAACAAAAATTGTTGCTCGACAATGGGGCGTGTTTTTTTTGGGGCCTTGCTCGGATAATCCTGTATCACTTGGTTGATTCTGGCCATACAATTCGCATGGATAGGGCATTTAGAACATTGAGGGTGTTTGCTGGTGCAAATGGTCGCGCCTAAATCCATGATGGCTTGTGTGTAATCAGCCGAGCGAATGGTTGGCATACATACTTGGGCTTTTTGCATGAATTGTTCGTGGACCGAGGCTTTGGACGGAATCCCACTGATTAAAAAAAAGCGGCTTAAGACGCGTTTGACATTGCCGTCTAAAATAGCTGTGGGTTTGTTAAAGGCTAATGAAGCAATAGCTGCCGCAGTGGAGGGACCAATCCCTGGGAGTTTGATCAGATCATCTATCTGACTTGGCAGTTCTCCATGCCATTGGTTATCGATGATCCTGGCGCTTTGATGTAAATTTCGCGCACGACTGTAATAGCCTAACCCAGACCAATGGGCAAGCACATCATCTAATGTGGCATTGGCTAAGGAAGATACATTTGGGAAGCGTTCCATGAAGCGTTCAAAATAGGGAATAACCGTCATCACTTGCGTTTGTTGTAACATCACCTCAGAAATCAAGACCCGATAAGCATTGCGAGGCGTTTGCCAGGGGAGATCATGGCGCCCATGGATATCAAACCAAGACAACAAAGGTTCGCTGAAATATGGAAGTACATTCTCTGGGTTCACGATAAATTCTCAGAAGATTTACATTTGGAAGATGGGCCACATGCCCCAATATTACATTGAAAAAACCTCTCTTCCTAAAAATTTTTTTGACAGACAACTTCAAACCCAGGAAAGTGGCCTATAATTGAACTATCATGTCCTCAATGGGAAGAAACGATCATGGATTTTTTGAAGAAGCTCTGCGCAATCCTCGGTATTTCAGAAAACGACTTTCATTTTGATTCCCATGATAGGGAGGAAGAATTAGCAGCCAAACTGGGTATGAGCGCATCCGAGCATCTCAACGTAGGACCAGGCACCGTCGCGCAAACTTATCGCGGAGAATTTTTACCGCCGAAGATCGCTAACGAGGTCATGATAGAGAAATCTCAACCCTCTGGAACCTATATAGAAGCGGCAGCCCTCGGTGAGCAATTTGGATGTCATGTGGTGGTCATTTCACCAGAGACCAACACCCCTCCTATTTGTCTTTACCGAGCCGAAGAAAAAGAGGCACCTGTCGTCGAACTAAACCTGAACGAAAAAGGCTTTTGGATAGCGCATGGGAAACCTTGCCAGCAGAGTAATGCTTTACTCCTTGCCTTTGCCGAGTCTCTGAGAACTTTGGTTCGGCCCTTCCTCTCAGAAGACGTTATGATTAAGAACAGAACTTCGGCATTTGCTCATGATATACATACTCATGACGAACCAATACACATCATCAAAGTGACACAGATCAAGATCCAGCAGAATAAAATCGCAGAATGCGTAAAAACAGCCCCATCTCCGTCCAAAACAGCGGCACGCTTTAGTGCCGAAAAAGCAAGGATTGCAACACTATCTCCAGACGAACAAAAGAGAATTGCTTCAGATCATGCTGACGCTCGAAAACAAGCATCTCGTCCTATGAGCTATCAAACAGGTACGATACTTCAATACATTTGGACAGATATGACCATCAAAAACCGCTTGAAAGCTCTCTGTGACGAATACGAGCAATACCTAAATAAAACCGAAGGGGGTGGTCCCATCAACCATTAGATTAGGCCTAAGACTTACAGACACAAGGCGGCGCTATCTCTTTTGTCCTCAGACTGTTAATAAAAAAACCGCGCACCCCCTTCCCAACAGGCGCTTGACTGAAATCTAGGGTCACGCTGACATATTGTTTCTGCTCATACTGAGCGTTTTTATAGACAATCAGCACGGGCATCACCGCTTGCCAAGATGTGGGAGACGTGTTTCTAATAGTGGGTGGCATCAAAGCTACCGCGTTAACGAAGTAGTTGTTTTTTTTGACAGCATCCAGTAATTTAGCATCACGAATGGCATTGATAAAGGACATCCAGCCCGGGACACTAAAATAAGTAGCGATGTGTTTTTGCTGTTCAAGGAGATTTTGATAAGAATACGTGTAGGTCTCAATGATGGCTTCATTAGCCCACACTGAAAGTTGGGCTTCATCCGCAAATGCTTTGACTTGCAGGGTCCACAAAAACAACAATACCCACCCTAACATCAACCGATGATATCTCATGATTCTCCTTCGATTCTTCTTCAATAAGGATCGGAAACGAAATAACTTCCTGTTTTTGCGTCAAAATGATGTTTAGATTTGATACAAAAACAGGAAGTTATTTCGCTCCCGATCCTAAGTATGCACTCTTCTTTGGGTATTGTTCAACCCACATTTATGCTAAATTCATAGGCTGTTCATAGGAGTCCCATTGTGGCTAATTATCATTTTTACTTTGCAAATCGCGAAAATGTCAGCCGATTGTTCAATCGTTGGGATATTTTATTGCTGATCCTGATTTTTTCTATTCTTTTCCTTTTGAGCCTTGCCGGCAAACAAATGGCAACACCGTACGCCTTAGGCACACCATTATCCATTTCTCTTGCGCCCAGCGAATTGCCATTTTATGCCCTACGAACGGTATTAAGATTGTTTATAGGCTTGATCCTCTCTCTGATATTCTCAATGATTGTGGGCTCCCTGGCTGCTAAAAGTAGACGTGCGGAGCTGGTGATCATCCCCGCTATGGATATTCTTCAATCAGTTCCCGTGTTGAGTTTTTTAGCGATCACCATCACATGCTTCATTCGCTTGTTTCCAAATAGCTTGTTGGGACCAGAATGTGCTTCTATTTTTGTGATTTTTACAGCACAAGTCTGGAATATCACCTTCAGCTTTTATCAATCTCTTAAAACCCTTCCCCACGATCTAACGGAAGCCGCCGCCATGTTTCAACTGTCTGCCTGGCAGCGCTTTTGGAAAATAGAAGTCCCTTTTTCCATGCCAGGCTTATTATGGAACATGATGATGTCGATGTCTGCTAGTTGGTTTTTCGTCGTCCTTTCAGAAGCCATTTCTGTGTCCCATCAGAGTATTCGCCTACCAGGCGTCGGTTCCTATATTGCGCTAGCCATCGAACGACAGGATCTTCATGCCGTTGGATATGCCATTTTGACCATGATGGTGGTTATTTTTCTTTATGATCAGATATTATTTAGACCCCTCATTGCCTGGTCTGAAAAATTCAAAGCAGAACCTTCCTCAGATGGCTCAGAATATCAATCCTGGCTCCTTTCTCTCATCAGACGCAGTCGATTATTGGTAGAATTCAACGAACAATTCTCAAGACTAAAAAACAATTTCATCAACCCTAAGAGAGCCTGTCAAAAGGGGCCTAGCGCAATAAAAGAAATCAATGTCACCCATCAAAAGCGTCTGGATTGGCTATGGAATGGATTGCTCTTTCTGGCCATCTTTGCCAGTGGTTATCTCTTGTTAGATTATATCCTCAGTGTGCTAAACCCTCATGACATCCTTCGTGTTCTTCTTTTGGGGGCAGCAACTGGCTCAAGGGTTATCATACTCATTATTTTAAGCTCATTGATCTGGATCCCTATAGGCGTCTGGATAGGGCTACGTCCACGCTTTGCCCAAAAAATTCAACCCGTTATCCAATTTTTTGCAGCGTTTCCTGCCAACCTGTTTTATCCTCTCTTCGTCATTGCCATTGTGCGATTCAACCTCAACGTGGAAATATGGATCACCCCGCTCATGATCTTGGGAACGCAATGGTACATTTTATTTAATGTCATTGCCGGTGCATCTTCCATCCCTCGTGATCTTTATTTGGTGGCCGATAATTTTGGCGTGAAAGGGTGGCAGTGGTGGCGAACTCTGGCCTTACCAGGCATTTTCCCTTTTTATATCACCGGCGCCATCACCGCAGCGGGTGGTGCTTGGAATGCCAGTATTGTCGCTGAGTGGGTCAGTTGGGGAAATACCACTCTAAAAGCCACGGGGCTCGGAGAATATATTCAGGCCAGTACGCTTTCAGGGAACTTTCCTCAAATAGCTTTGGGCACGTCTATGATGTGCATTTACGTGCTCATCTTTAATCATTTCATCTGGCGCCCTTTATATCGACTTGCAGAAGAGCGTTTTAATTTCAATTGAGGCCTAAGTATGTCCACTACGATCATTGCTATTGACCATCTGAGCAAAGCTTTTAAAAAGGCAACCACACAAGACTTATTGGTCCTTGATGATGTGAGTTTTAATTTAAGAGATGGGGAAATTGTAGCGCTCCTTGGAAAATCGGGCTCAGGTAAATCCACTTTGTTGCGCATCATCGCGGGTCTCATCACACCATCAAGTGGCCATGTTACGTATCGTGGACAGCCGGTGACAAAGCCTGTATCAGGCATCGCCATGGTGTTTCAATCGTTTGCGCTGATGCCTTGGTTAACCGTGTTACAGAATGTTGAACTAGGGCT
The DNA here is from genome assembly GCA_026399195.1 of Legionellales bacterium. GTDB lineage: Bacteria > Pseudomonadota > Gammaproteobacteria > Legionellales > Legionellaceae > JAPLRK01. The sequence goes on along the minus strand of JAPLRK010000057.1, from coordinate 23,052 downwards.
TGAGGCTCAAGGTGTGGGGCGTGAGGAGCGCAAACATCGTGCTATTGAGGCCATCGATATCATTGGACTAGATGGTTTCGAATCAGCTTATCCCAAAGAATTATCCGGGGGCATGCGCCAACGAGTAGGCTTTGCTCGCGCCTTGGTGATAAACCCGGATGTGTTGTTGATGGATGAGCCATTTTCAGCATTAGACGTCTTAACTGCGGAAAACTTAAAATCAGACTTGCTGAGATTGTGGCATGAGAAAAAAACCAATACGAACAGCATTGTCTTGGTGACCCATAATATTGAAGAGGCCGTCATGTTGGCCGATAGAATTCTCATTTTGGGCAGTGACCATGGGCATATTCGTGCTGATCTACCCATTTCCATCAACCATCCACGAGACACTAGCTCCGAAGCATTTCGAGAATTCGTCGATAGAATATACACCCTCATGACCACAGGCTCTGAAGAAAAAGCAAAACAGGCTCATCGCGAACGCCAAATAGGATTAGGATATCGATTACCCGACGTCGAACCCTCCGAATTATCTGGGCTGATTGAAACGATGAAATCTTTTGAGAACCAAATTGATTTACCCCTTCTCGCCGATGAATTGATCCTGAACGTAGATGATTTGTTCCCTATATTGGAAACCTTGGAAATTTTAGGTTTTGCAAAGGTTCTAGATGGTGACATTCACCTAAGTGAGCTCGGAAAACAATTTTCAGAGGGCGATCTCCAAGAACGGAAACAACTATTTGCCGAACGATTATTAGAAACCGTACCCTTAGCACGCTATATTCGTAGAGTTTTAGATGAAAAAATAGGACATCGCGTCTCGGAGGAGCGTTTTTTGAGTAAGCTTGAAGACTTTTTAAGTGAGAAAGAAGCAGAACGCGTTTTACGGACAATGATCGACTGGGGACGCTATGCTGAAATTTTTGCCTATGATTTCAATACCGGAATTTTGAGTCTAGAAAACCCCGGTATTTCTGAAGCATAGTGACTATTTTCTAAGAGGAAATCCAAAATCAAAAGCAAACGTTCTTCTGTTTTTGCCATTTGTAGATCAGTTTTAAATCGATGATTCACCACAAGCGCTGGAACAGCGGTGATATGATCGCTCGCCATAAGGGCCTGACCCTCTTTAACGGCCATATCTATGCTTGTAGAATGTTCAAAGGCACTCTTAACCAATGCTGGATCAACCCCTTTTTCTATAAAGAAAGAGATCATGGCTTGGTTGCTGGCTAGGGACCGCTTATCTTTCAAAATCGCCTGGAACAGCGCAGGATCAAGCTTTGAATTCAATGACAAGGCTTCAGCGACATAAAACGCTCGGGCATAATATTCCCAGTCTTTGTTGAACACCACAGGCACTTTTTGAAAGTGAATGTTGGCTTCGTGATTTTTAGCCCAGCGTGAAAGTGCTGGCTCTAATCGATAACACCAAGGACACCCAAAACTAAAAAATTCGAGAACACTGCCCTGTTGCCGATCTTCTACCACACCAGTAGCGATCGAAAGAACCACATAATCTTTCCCCTCCACAAACTGAGCCCCAAAACTGGTCAAAGACATGAGGAAAACAACCATAAACATCACAAATTTATTCATTTTTAGTACAATCCTGAAATATAGTTAGCAACAGCTTCCATGTCATCCGGGCTCATACGCACGCTGATGTCATGCATAATCGAATTGATGTCGTTCGTCCGCTTATTGTCCTTAAACGCCTGCAATTGATTGATGGTATAAGCCGCGGGTTGGCCTGAAAGCGAGGGGAAACCCGCTTGGGCATTTCCAGTCCCCCTAGGGCCATGACAGGCGATGCACGCTGTGATGTGTGCCTTAAAATCTCCCCCTCGATATAATTGCTCCCCCCGAGTAACATATTTTTTAGGCGTGGATCCCGCAGGAATCGGCAGGCTCGAATAAAAAGCGGCTAAATCTTCCATATCCTGCTCATTCAAGTTCGCCACCATGGGTGCCATCGTGGGATCATCCCGGCCTTTTTTTTGTTGAAAATTCTGTAATTGCTTCACAAGATAACTCGCATGCTGTCCAGCCAGATTAGGCCATATTGGATTTGAACTAACCCCTTTTGGACCATGACAAGCGGCACACACCACTGATTTTTCCTGCCCCGCTTGAAAAACCCCTGTGGCGCAGGTCGTGAAAGTGCTACACAAAACAAGAAAAAAAGCCATTTTTTTCATAGTTGCCTCAACGTGGAGTTCACATTTTTTTGAGAAGATATATGCTGCGCGACCATAAATTGCCGTTTCTAGACGACGTTATTTTTGCCTCTGTTCGTCATGTGAGGCAAAAACAACAAGACTAAAACCGCAATTTATGGCCGCGCACAGTGTAACATAACAATTCGGGTTTGTTGACAGTTCAAGTCGTAACAAGCCAATTATTTTCACGTACTAGTCTATTGCAATCGCTTTGATGATGGCAGAAAAATCAAGCTCTCCCTTGCCATCCTCATAAAATGCTTGATACATTGCCGTTGCTTGTTTACCCATCAGGGTTTCTAGGCCGACGCTCTCTGCGGATGTTTGGCTCAAACGTAAATCTTTCAGCATCATCGCGGTTGTAAATCCGGGGGCGTAATTTCGATTGGCGGGTACATTATCTAATAACCCAGGCACAGGGACATACCGACTCATCGCCCAACATTGACCTGACGAATGATTAACCACTTCAAACAACTTATCTGGCTCTAATCCCAACTGTTTGGCCAGCGTAAAGGCCTCAGATATCGCAATCATTGAAATACCTAAAATCATATTGTTACATATTTTTGCGGCCTGACCGCTACCAGCGATACCTGTATGGATGATTTTTTGCCCCATAAGAGAAAGAATGGGGTGGGCTTTGTCATAGGCAAACTGTGCCCCCCCCACCATGAAAGTCAACTTGCCCTCAGCGGCTCCAATCACACCCCCAGAAACCGGCGCATCGACCGATACCAGATTCATCAGCGCTGCTTGCTGATGGATGAGGCGTGAACTTTGTACGTCGATGGTCGAACAATCAATCAATAAGGCATTGTCCCCTGCTGAGGCCATTAATCCATGGGCTCCCAAACAAACCTCTCGAACTTGAAGCCCAGTCTGTAACATCGTGATGACCACATCTTTGCCTAAAGCCGCTTCCACAAGCGTTTTAGCAACCAGCCCCCCAGCCGCCTTCAATGATTCTAAAGCCTGAGCTTGCAAATCAAAGCCCGTCACTGTATGCCCCGCTTTTACCAAATTGATGGCCATCGGCAAGCCCATATGCCCCAAACCTACAAATCCTATGTTTGCCATTCTTTACTCCCAATCCTAGCGGTGACTAGGCATCACAAAAGCACTTTCAGAACCTACTGCAGTTGGCCATTTGCTGGTAATGGTCTTAAGCTTTGTATAAAAATGGATACTTTCAGCGCCATGCATGCTGGTATCACCAAAAGATGAGCGTTTCCACCCACCAAAAGGATGGCTTGCTACAGGCACTGGAATAGGGACATTGACGCCGACCATCCCCACCTGGACGCGCTCTGAAAACTCACGAGCAATAGAACCTTCTCGAGTAAAAATTGCCGTGCCATTGCCGTAGGGGTTTTGATTCACCAAAGCCAACGCTTCTTCAAAATCATGAGCTCTGAGGATCACAAGCACGGGGCCAAAAATTTCATTTTGATAAATGGACATGGCTGCGGTCACGTGATCAAACAAACAAGGACCCACAAAAAAACCTTGCGGATGTGCAGGATGTTGAAAAGTTCGGCCATCCATCAGCAAAGTTGCGCCCTCAGAAACACCTGCGTCTATGGCCGACAAGACCCTTTCCCGATGTGCTCTGCTGATGAGGGGCCCCATATCACATCCTGGGAGATCTCCGGCATCAATGCTGATGGACTTGATCAATGGGGTAAGTTTCTGAATCAAAGCATCTGCTGTTTTATCGCCTACCACAACAACTGCGGAAAGTGCCATACAACGCTCACCAGCTGAACCAAAAGCCGCACCCAAAATAGCATTGGCCGCCATATCTAGATCTGCATCAGGCATGACCAATGCGTGATTTTTCGCACTGCCAAACGTGTGGGCGCGTTTCCCTGCGGCGATTGCCCGCTTGTAGATGGATTCAGCTACTGGCGTGGAAGCTACGGCCGTGAAGGCTGCAATGTCAGGATAAGTCAACAAGTGATCGACCGTCGCCTTATCCCCATGAACACAGTTTGCAACACCCGCGGGCAATCCTGCCTCGGTCAATAGTTCCAGTAATCGCACCGGTGCAGAAGGCGCCTGTTCGGATGGCTTAAGAATGAAGGTATTACCACAAGCAATGGCTGGGATGATCATCCAAACAGGCACCATCACAGGAAAATTAAATGGAGAGATCCCCGCGCAGATCCCTATCGGTTGACGGAGTGTTGTGCAATCCATTCGAGAAGACACATTGGCGGAAAACGTTCCTTGTAATTGGGTCATGAGCCCACAATGGTGTTCAACCACTTCAATAGCCCTAGCGACCGAGCCTTTTGCGTCTTCGCTTGTTTTACCATGCTCACGAGTGACGATACGTGCCAATTCTGTCTTGTTTTTTTCTAATAACTCTCGAAATTGGAATAAAATATGCGCACGCTTGATGGGAGGAGTTTGAGACCAGGATGGCCATGCATTGGCAGCAGCCATGACGGCCTTGTCGCAAGTGGCAGATCTTGCAAAATGGACTTGCCCAATCCTCTCGCCATAAGCGGGATCATAAATATCTTGGCCATCGGTGCTTGTCTCTGTATGAGATTGACCCGCTATATGATGAACTATGTGATAAACCATCGTTAAAGTTCCTCATTGGCAAAAGTCGCTAGGGTGACATGGTATTGTCGTAGACTGCCTTTGATCTGTGAGCCGCGTGTTTCTACAACTTCAACGCAGGTACTGTCCCTGGCCTTCGATAATGCATTTTTAATGGCATCATCCATGCACAAATTGGAGGTCCCAATCAAGTCTTCTGTTTTTAATTTAGCCATCATTTGCGTCCATTCAGAGGTAAATTCGAGGGATCAGCTTATCATACCCCTAAGGCAGTAAGAAATGCTCCAAGCCATAAACCAACCTATCTAATTGACATACCTTCTCACAAGCAAGAACGATTCCAGGCATAAATGAGACGCGATCGATGCTGTTGTGAGTGATGGTGAGGGTTTCCCCCACTTGTCCAAAGACCACCTCTTGACGAGCCAAAATACCTGGGAGACGCAATGAGTGAATATTCACATCATGGACCATGGCCCCTCGAGCGCCACTGATCCCTTCTTTCACTGACGATGGCTTTGGGCTAGAGCGCCTAGCTTCGGCAATCATTTCAGCCGTTTTGATGGCAGTTCCTGACGGAGCGTCCCATTTTTGAGGATGATGTGCCTCGATGATTTCTACGTCCTGCAAGAAATGCGCAGCCATTGCAGAAAATTGCATCATGAGCACGGCAGCCAGCGAAAAATTAGGCGCTATCACACCCCCTAGTTTGTTGTCCATACACTTTTTTTGTAGGGCATCGATCTCCAAGGGTTTCAGGCCACTTGCGCCAATCACAGGGTGCACATTCTGTTCTATGATGGTCATACTGTTCTGATAGACACAATCCGCCCGAGTTAACTCAATGACGATATCGGGCTTCGTCTCAAGGATTGAGCGCTGTAAATCATCTTCGCGCCCCAAACTTGCCACCAGTTGAAAATGCGGATGGTTTTTGAGGGTCTCACAAGCCAATTGCCCCATTTTCCCTCGCGCACCATTGACCATCACTCGGCTTTTCATCGATGGGCTTAAGGAACTACGTCTTTTTGAGTTGATTTCTTTTTCTTTTTAACTTCAGCTTCAGGATGGATGATTTTCCAAGCCCACATACTGGCAGGAATCCAACCAATCACCGTGGTCTGCATGACCATGGCACCCAAGGCGCCGAGGGGATTATCGTCGATGAGCAAGATAACCCATGGAAAGCCGAGGGCCAATAGTGACATAAAGAATCGTTTGCTTTTATCTATTTTCATCCTTAAAATCTCCTCTCAAATCCGTGTGGAATGATTATAACCCTGAGATCTATCTATTTGCGAGAAGTTTAAAACAACCACGGAATAGTATCGAAAAGCATCTTGCAAAACAGAATCAAACGTTGTACATTGCCTGCTCATTTGATGGGTTTGTTCTTCGCCCAAAAATCAATGAGAATAGGGAGATATTTCGCTCCCGATCCTAAACTATGGCCACAAGGGTATCAGAATGAGAAAGCAGGAGCTTCATCCGCGCACTGAAATCATCAACAAAAAGCAAAAGAACCAAGCCAGGTCCGCTCGCTATGAGGCGCTTCTTTGGCTGGCGACAACCTTTCCAGCAGCCTTTAACAACAGCGAACTCATTCGTCCTTTAAAATTGGGTATCATGAATGATATCTTATCCCATGCGGAAAATGCGCTCGAAGTAGGCCTATCTAGAAGTAAATTACGCGAAGCCGTTGTCGTTTTTACCCGTCGTATTGATTACTTAACGTGCCTTAAAGCTCGGGAAATGCGCATTGATTTAGAAGGCAATCCAGTGTCACCGGTCAGCGAAGAAGAAGCCAGTCATGCGGCCATGAAAATCAAGAAAAGAGTTGAAAAAAGCACTAGAAATGCTCGAAAAGAAGCTAAGCCAGCAAGTCATCACAGCACAAAATCTGCCGACAAAATAAGCCCTCCTTCCGAACACCAGAGAACCCCGTACTATCCAGAATATCCTCCCGCATTCAGCGCTCAAAACAGCCTGCAACCTGCTCGTACCTCATCGGTTCTCGTGAAACATAAATCATCCCGCGCCTATGATCCTGATGCGGTGGCTAGGATGAAAGAACGTTTAGGATTATCACGTCCTCGAGAGGTGAAAGAAACAAGCTAAGGATCTAACTCGTAACCACCTTCGCCCTTTCTTCTAGTATTGCAACCGCAGGCAAGGTCTTGCCTTCTAAATACTCAAGAAAGGCACCACCTCCTGTGGAAATATAAGAGATCTGATCCGTCAAGTCATAAAGATCGATTGCGGCCAAGGTATCCCCACCTCCCGCGATGGTGAATGCGTCACTTTTGGCCACTGCAATAGCTACGGCTCTTGTGCCATAAGAGAATTGAGGGAACTCAAACACACCGACCGGGCCGTTCCAAATGATGGTTTTGGCCGTGTCTAAGATATCGATATAACTCGCGATGGTTTCTGGGCCAATGTCCATGATCAAATCGTCTTTGGCAACTTGGGCTAATGACTTGTTAAAAGCGGGGCAACTTATCCTAAAGGCTTTGCCCACAACCACATCTCGCGGAAGACAAACTTGGCAACCTGATTTTTTAGCCAAGGCCAATATAGCCCGAGCTTCTGCCATCAAATCTTGTTCATGCAATGACACGCCGATTTCATGATCAAGCGCTTTCAAAAAAGTATTGGCAATACCACCACCAGGGATAAGCACGTCCACGCGCCCTACCAATTGCTTCAACAAGCTCAGCTTTGAAGACACTTTGGCACCACCAACAATCGCCACAATGGGTTTGGCTGGATTTTTAAATATCGATTGCAGTGCCAAAAGCTCGCGAACCAATAAAGGGCCCGCTACAGCAATGGGTGCATAGGATGCTACACCACAAGTTGAGGCATGAGCACGGTGGGCTGTTCCGAAGGCATCCATAACAAATACATCACACAATGCCGCAAGTCGCCGACTGAGCGTCTCGTCATTTGCTTTTTCACCCACATTAAACCGCACATTTTCACAAACGACTAAGGTCCCTGGATTCACATGAACCCCATCCAGATAATTTCTGACAAAGCTGACAGGATGATTGAGATGTTTGCCCAAATAATCAGCAATAGGTTTCAATGAAAGACGCATATCGCCCTCTCCTTCCTCGGGACGACCCAGATGCGACAAGACGATGACCGACGCTTTGGCTTCCAGCGCACGAGATAAGGTTGGCAAAGCCGCTTGCAAACGTTGATCGCTTGTGATGATCCCGTCCTTAATCGGGACATTCAAATCCTCCCTTATCAAAACGCGTTTATGAAAGAGATCAACCTCACTCATTTGAATCAAGTTCATCACTAGCTCCTTAAAGCGTCATCATGTGATTTGCAGTATCTAACATACGATTTGAAAAACCCCATTCATTATCATACCACGCCACCACCTTCACCAGATGATCCAACACTTTGGTTTGCGTGATATCAAAAATGGCGGAAGCTTTGTGGTGATTAAAATCACACGAGACCAAAGGCTCATCGCAAATTTTCAAAATATCACTTTCAGCACGACGCATGATGTCATTGACTTCACTGACACTGGTTGATTTTTTAGAGAGGAAGGTCAAATCGATGACGGACACATTTAAAGTGGGAACGCGCATCGCAAAGCCATCTAATTTTCCACTGAGCTCAGGGATCACAAGCCCGAGCGCTGAGGCTGCTCCCGTTTTGGTTGGAATGATGGATTGAGTCGCTGAGCGAGCGCGATGTAAATCTGGATGCGATCCATCCAAGAGCATTTGATCTTTGGTGTAGGCATGGATGGTATTTAACAAGCCTTGTTCGATACCCAACGAGTTATGGAGGACTTGTGCCACTGGCGCCAAACAATTGGTTGTACAAGAGGCATTTGAGACGATTTTGGCGGACGCTTTTAAGCTCGCATGATTGACCCCATACACAATGGTTGCGTCACAGTCCTTACCCGGCGCTGAGATCAACACTTTTTTGGCACCAGCTGTCAAATGCAACGCTGCATCCTCACGTTTCGTGAAACGGCCCGTACACTCAAAAACCAAATCGATATCTAAGTCCTTCCATGGCAAAGCACGGGGATCACGATCGGCTGTGATCACTATGGGATGCCCATCGACAACCAAGCGATCATCTTCCATGGTGACATTGTTCTGAAAACGACCATGAGTAGAATCATACCGTGTTAAATGAGCCATGGTGGCAAGGCCTGCTAAATCATTGATAGCGACCACATCAAAAACATCTTGTCGATGATATTCAAAAATAGACCGTAAAATACAACGACCAATGCGACCATAGCCATTAATTGCAACACGAATTGCCATACTACTTCTCCAAATAACAGTGCACAGGCACTTTTTTCATCAATGAAAGGACCGCTTCTACCGTTTTGTCAACCGTCAAACCCAAATATTCATAAATTTCAGCTGCAGGGGCTGATTCACCAAATCGGTCAATCCCTAAGACCATGCCATCGAGCCCAACAAACCGATACCAATAAGCCGTCGCCCCCGCTTCAATCGCCACTCGCTTGCGTACAGATCTCGGTAACACGTGGTCTTGATATTCTGCATCTTGACTGAGAAAACGTTCAGCACAAGGCATTGAAACCACGCGAACGTGGATAGATTGTTTTTTTAGCAGCGCCACTGCTTCAAGGGCTATCTGTATTTCAGAGCCCGTAGAAAGAATAATCGCATCAGGAGTCGACGAGGCGCTTTCTTGTAAAATATAACCCCCTCGCTGTATCAAGGCTTGAGCCTCCTCAGAATGAGGCAGAACCGGCAGAGATTGTCTGGTTAACAGAAGACAAGAGGGACCATGAGCTCTCAGAATAGCCTGCTGCCAAGCAACGGCTGTTTCCATCAAATCGGCAGGGCGCCAAACGTCCAATGAAGGCGTCATCCGCAACATACTGGCATGTTCAATGGGCTGGTGTGTTGGGCCATCTTCTCCCAAACCAATAGAATCATGGGTAAAAACATAAATGACGCGTAGGTTCATTAAGGCGCTCAACCGAATGGCATTTCGAGCATAATCGGAAAAAACCAAAAAGGTTCCACCATAAGGGATAAACCCCCCATGCTGTGCCAAGCCATTCATGATGGCAGCCATAGCAAATTCACGCACACCGTAATAAAGATAATTGCCCTGAAAGTGTCCGTGGTTAATCGCAACACTGCCAGACCAGTCTGTGTTATTTGAGCCCGTCAAATCAGCCGAACCACCCAACATTTCAGGTAGTCGGGCGGCATAGTTTTGGAGACACTGTTGAGACGCCTTACGCGTTGCAACCGCTTGAACACTCTGCCGACATCGTTCAATAAATGCATCAGATTGTGTTAACCAATCATCCGGCAAATCGCCATTGATACGTCGTAAAAACTCAACATATTGCGTTGGATATTCTTGTTGATAATCATAGCAAAGTTGTAACCAAAGCTGTTCATCATGTATCCCTTCCTTTGCATGATTCCATTCTGCAGAAATAGCCTCTGGAATCACAAATGCGGGATAAGGCCAATTCAATCGTTGGCGCAATTGCAAAATATCATCAGCGCCCAAAGGTGCGCCATGCACTTTTTCACTTCCCTCCTGCAGCGACCCATAGCCAATGATGGTTTTACAGAGAATAAGGCTTGGTTTGGTTGTTTCATCACGGGCGCTGACAATGGCCGTTTCAATGTCCGATGGAGAATGTCCGTCTACGTTTTCTATGACATGCCAATGATAGGCTTTGAAGCGAGCAGCAGTATCGTCAGTAAACCACGATGCCACTTTACCATCGATGGAAATACCATTGTCATCATAAAAAACAATGAGTTTTCCTAATCCCAAAGTTCCTGCCAACGAACAAGCTTCATGTGAAATACCTTCCATCAAACACCCGTCACCGACAAAAGCGTAAGTATGATGAGAGACAAGGGCAAAGTCTGGCGTATTGAATTGTGTGGCCAATGTTTTTTCAGCGATGGCCATACCGACGGCATTTGCAAGACCTTGACCCAAAGGGCCTGTCGTGGTTTCAACCCCTGGGGTTAAGAGGGATTCAGGATGGCCCGGCGTTTTTGAATGTAATTGTCGAAAATTTTTCAAGTCCTCTATGCTCAGGCAATAGCCAGTTAAGTGCAATAAGGAATAAAGCAACATCGAACCATGTCCATTGGATAAAACAAAGCGGTCGCGATTAAACCAATGTGGATTTTGAGGGTTATGTTTTAAAAACCGGTGCCATAATACTGTGGCAATATCCGCCATCCCCAGCGGCATGCCGGGATGACCTGATTGCGCTTGTTCAACAGCATCCACACTTAAAAATCGAACGGCCTTGGCCAGTTCTTCTGAATAACTTCCTTCCTTACTCCCTTCTCCCCAGACATGGGGGGATGAAGGGATTTCTTGCAAGTTATTTGATGAAGTGGTGCACCTACGTGCTTGAGATGCTTCTAAATCATTTGTTTTTTTCATGCTTCCCTTCTCCCCGAGGAGGGGCTCTGGAATAATTGCCCGATGTTGCGAGCCACAAGGTGACGCTGATGCTTTTAAAGAACTCATGGGGTAAAATCGGTTGTCAATGGGGTGACTATTGTCGCTCAGAAGATGGAATTCAGCAAGTTAAGGATCTCTAGAACAAGAATAAAATATAATCTAAATTGGTATATATTTTACTTTCTGGCAATTATATGCTACATTTTAATGAGCGTGATCAACCGTTTTTCGCTGGAGCAGGTTATACCAAATGACCATTCTTATTAAACGATTACACTCATATGGCATGTCCTATTCAAAAGACGCCTCGGCCCGACGTAAAGTCGGAGAAACGGTTCATACTCTTGACCATCAGCCCTTAACTTTTATTCGTCAATGTGTCGCAAACCATGATCAACTGAGCTTAGAATATAGCGTGCATTGTACTCAGTTGGCCCACGACTTCACACGCCTTCCTATCGCCAATCTGACGGAGTCTCTCGAAGAAGCCTTGGTCATGGCTGAAGTGCTGGAACAAGTCTATCAACAATATCTAGATGTGCCGCGTGAAGCTCAGCGCTTTCGGCGCGATCAAGCGCTCTACCGCGAACTCTTAAGTAAAAAAAGAGTTCCACTCCCAGGTAACGAACCCTTAAAAACACCCCCCCTCCTTGTGGGGCAAACCATTCGCGATATCACACCCCAGGCAAATATATCACGACTGTTCCTGACACGAACCAGGCGAATGATGCTTTTTATTGCCCCCTTAATCAATGATTTAGGGGACTATCAGAACTGGTTAGACCAAATAGATACCGTTGCAAGGCCAATTTTAAATTATGCTGCCTGGCTTTTCTTCATCCCCAGAACGTTTACCAACCTTTATTTAACAGCCCAACATGTCATCCCGGGAGATTGGATGAAGGATGCTGAAAAAGCACTCGGTTGGCAGACACGACTACGTGCGCAAATGGCCATTCGTCAGTTTGAACTTGCCAACGATTTGGCATCGCTGACATGCAATTTACTTAATTGCTTCCTGCTACTAGGCGTGCTTTCGCCCATAGGACTATGCGTCTCAACCGCTTTACTCGCTTATGATACGGGATTAGCCTTGTGCAGATATGCCAAGGAAATCGGGCGTTTGAAAACTTTGGAAACAAGCTATTCGCAAATGTTACAAAAAAAGGAATTACCCCTAAAGGAGCGCCAACAAATAGAAAGCTATTTGGCCCACTTTCGAGAGCGAAGGGCTTACGAAGAAAAACGACTGCTTGTCCCCGTCGTTATGATGTCAACCTTGCTATTTGCCTTTGCTTTAACCTTACCCTTTATGACTTTCTGTCCCATCATCCCTTTGGTTGGTGCCGCCATCGCATTACTGGCAACCATCGCTTCCTATTGCGTTAACAAATGGATTGAAACCCAAAAACCTGTCGACAATCTTTCGGCAGTGGTTCCTAAAAACCCCTGTGTGGCGACCCAAGGATTTTTTAAACCAAAAACCGTACAAACACCATCCGAGACAAAAGAGGCCCAAGCGATCCCCGGCATGACTTGGTTAGGCGGAGCTGTATAATTCAAAAAAAAACCAGTATGCTATGAGGCTTTGTTACATGCTGGGAGAGATCATGCCAACCGCGTCATTGCCTCAATTCACCAAAATCAATCCAAAAACGTTTGTAGATACCTTGGATAAGCTGTTACAAACCAACCTGAAACAAATCGACCACTTATTGACCCAAGCTCCCCCGTATCGCTGGGACAATCTCATGATCCCTTTAGATGATTTGAATGATGCGCTCGAAAAACTTTGGTCTCCCTTTGCGCATTTACATGCTGTGGTGCACTCTCCAGAATTGCGCGACTGTTTTCAATCTTGTCTACCCAAGTTATCTACTTACGAAGCCACCATTGGACACAACGAAACTTTATATCAAGCGCTTTGCACCTTAGATAAAACCATTCTGAATCAAACCCAACAAAAAATCTTAGACGACACCTTGCGTGACTTTAAATTATCAGGCGTCGCTTTATCACCTCATAAAAAACAACGGTATGAAGAAATTCAAACGCGCTTATCTCATCTCTCCAATCAATTTGAAAACAACGTGCTAGATTCTGGGATGGCATACCAACTGCACATCACCGATCCAAACCGACTATCCGGCTTGCCCGAACATACGCTTCAGGCGGCCCACGAGTTAGCGCTTGAAAAAAAGGGATCCGGTTGGATGCTCAATCTCGAATTTCCCTGCTACATTGCCGTGATGACACACGCCGACGATAAAACGTTACGCAAGGAAATCTATAGGGCTTACATCACTCGAGCCTCCGATCAGACCCCATCTGATAAGAAATACAGCAACACTTCGGTGATGAACGAGATTTTGGCTTTACGCCATGAAAAAGCCAATCTTTTAGGCTATGCTAATTATGCTGAGTTATCTCTTGCAACCAAAATGGCTCAATCCACCGATCAGGTGATTCATTTTCTAACCGATTTAAACGAGCGTGTTCATCAACAAGCCATGGAAGAATTTCATCAATTGCACCTTTTTGCCGAACAAAAGCATGGCATCAAAAAGATGGCCCCTTGGGATATTGCTTATTTGTCAGAAAAAAAGAGACACGCCTGTTTTGAGATCTCACAGGAAGAACTCCGAGCCTTTTTTCCACTCCCAAAAGTGATGGATGGGTTGTTCAAGATCATTCACAAGCTCTACAGTATGACCCTCAAGGAAGTGTCTAATGTCGATAAATGGCACCCAGATGTGCGATGTTATCAAATCCATGATCAGGAAAATCACATGCGAGGATATATTTACCTCGATCTTTTTGCGCGCCCAAATAAACGTTCCGGGGCGTGGATGGACTCTTGTCAAAACAGGCGCTGTTTACCCGATGGATCGATTCAGCCCCCTATCGCCACGCTCACCTGCAATTTTACCAAAGCCATGGCTATGCAACCTGCTCTGTTATCTCATGACGAGGTATTGACCTTATTTCACGAGTTTGGCCATTGTTTGCAACATGTTTTAACTCTGGTCGATGAATTGGGTGCCGCTGGAATCAATGGTGTTGAGTGGGATGCCGTTGAGTTACCAAGTCAATTTTTTGAAAATTGGTGCTGGAATGAAGAAGCACTGCGATGGCTAACGGCGCACAAAGACACAAGTGAACCTTTACCCGCCCTCTTATTTGAGCGTTTGTGGGCAGCCAAAAACTTTCAATCAGCGATGGCTCTCTCACGGCAACTGGAGTTTGCTTTGTTTGATTTTAAATTACATCAAAAGCATCAAACGAGTTCGCCAAAATGGGTTGAAAAAGTTCTAGCTAACGTCCGAAAAACAACCACCGTTGTTCCCATAGCTCCCTTTAATCGATTTCAGCACAGCTTTAGTCACATTTTTGCAGGCGGGTATGCTGGCGGATACTATAGTTATCTCTGGGCCGAGGTTTTATCCAGTGATGCTTTTTCACGCTTTGAAGAGGAAGGACTTTTTAATATTGAAACAGGCCATGATTTTTTACATCAGATCCTTGAAACAGGCGGATCACGAAAAGCCTCCGATACTTTTATCGCGTTTAGGGGGCGAAAAGCATCGATGGATGCGCTGTTAAAACACAACGGCATTCAATCCAAGCAAGTGATCTCTTGACATGGAAGCCTTATATGACATCCCCTTACGAACGATTCAGGGAGACCTCACCACTCTAAGGCCTTATCAAGGGCATGTCATGTTGATTGTCAATGTAGCCAGTCGTTGTGGTTTTACGCCCCAATATACCGAACTCGAAACCTTGTATCGCGAGTACAAACATCGCAAATTTGTTGTTTTGGGCTTTCCTTGTGATCAATTTCTACATCAAGAACCAGGTTCAGATGAAGAAATCGCAACTTTTGTGGACAGTTGTTTTCACGTCACCTTCCCCTTATTTTCCAAAATATGGGTGAATGGAAGTGGAAGAGTCCCACTGTATAGTTACCTTGCCAAACATATTGAAAAAAGGCCTTTAAAATTAATTCCATGGAATTTTAGCAAAATTTTGATTGATCCCAAAGGCCGAGTCTTGAGACGCTTCTTGCCCACCACCTCATTTAAAACCCTACAAAAAGCAATAGAAGAGCTGTTGCCAGCCTAAAAATATGATATAATAAAGGCGTACACCAAAGGGGGCGACCTGGCTTCGACGTGGGTTGCGAAACTTGAAGTGCATGCCGAGAATGAGAACTCTCGTAAAACAGACTCAAATAAACATAAATGCAAACGATGAAAACTTTGCTGGTGTTGAAGGACAAGCTATCGCTGCCTAGGCTTCGATGGTTTTAATGAAACACCACTGTGTGCTGCCTAAAACCAGCGCCCCGTTGACCGGGCTTGCTTAGCGGTATCGAATCAACGGTCATAAGAGATAAGCTAGCGATGAGATTCGCCCCGCATCACATCGTGAAATTCAGGGAATCGCCGCGCAACATCCTGCCCGTCGGAGGTTGCCTGGTTAAACTCAATAGACAAGGCTATGCATGTAGAGCTGAGAGCAGAGGATTTGCGGACGCGGGTTCGATTCCCGCCGCCTCCACCATAACTCATTGATTTTTAATTAATTTATCTATATTTTATCGCCGCCATTTTTCTTGTCTGTATTGCTTTACAGAGAAGATCGAGGGCGCCATTAATAGCGATGGGGCTTTTATTTATCGCATTTTGTTTTGACGCCCTTGTGTTGCATCTTCCACCTATTGTTTGGTTTTCAGGGTCTCATTGGAATTGGCAAGGAAAAATACTAGAATTTTCATGGCCACTTGCGATTGTCTATCTATTAAAATGGCTCAGTCCCCAAAAAATGGGACTTGTACATTTTAAATTTTCAGCAATGCTTTACACCGGCCTAGCAGGTCTATTATTTATAGTTGTTGCAGACGTCATACCGGAAGACATACCACTCCCATCGATGCTTAGCACTCAAAGCATTTTATACCAATTGATCATGCCTGGTCTTGGAGAAGAGTTTGTTTTTCGAGGCGTTTTTTTAGCTATTTTAAATCACCACCTCGGTAAACAATGGTCTTTATTTAATGTTAAATTTGGATGGGGTGCAATAATTGTTACATATCTGTTTACCATTGTTCATGTTATTACCTGTGACTCATTCCAACCCGTTGGTTTTTTTACGAAAAAAACCTGTGCTTTAATTTTTATTTATTAACATTGATTGCCTTTGCGTTTCATCAGGTTTATGAGTTAACGGACAAGGTATATCAAGCTTGCCGAATGCATTTCGGAAGCAAAAAGCATCTATGGGAAAATGTACGTGCCAACTTGCGCACGTTTATTTTTGTGAGCTGGGATTATTTGTTGGCATTCACATTGGATCCGGAGAAATATATTACCGGTGAATTGCCTGCGCCATCATAATTATGATGGCGCATTGTTGCATTCCAGACTGTATCCTTGGTTTCAAATCACCTTACAGTGTAGATCGTACATTGGTGGGCACGTCGCTGGCGCTCCTTTGCCCACCCTACGTCCGAGTATTTTTAAGGTTATTTTTTGTGCAGAAACAAGCGTTATTTAGTGTGAGGTGAACTGTGATAGATGAGGTTTTTTTAACCGGCTAGGCCATAAATGATTTTTTTTGATCACATGAAGGTTCTACACGGACATAAATGGGTTCGCCCAGAATCTCTGATGAGCTGGTACTAAATTTGCAATCCCTACTGAACAATGCTTAAGATAAGCGTTATTGATCGAACCTACATTAGGGATAATATGGAACACTTGCTTGAATCAATACCTTATTCAACAACGGGGCTTAAATTCATAGCATTGGTTGTATTAGGCGTATTAATGAAAATATCCCTCAAAATTTTAAAAGTAATATTGCCGTATGTCGTTAAAACTAATAGAACTCGATATCATATCCAAGATATTTCCACCTTAGGCTGTGGTCTGGCCTTTTTTATAATAGCTGTCATTTTCTTTGCTTTTCAAATCAAAGAATTTGCAATCCCTTTTAGCGTGATCGGTGCAGGAGTCGCTTTTGCTTTGCAGGAAGTCATTGCAAGTGTGGCCGGACGGATCGTTATTGTAATGACAGGCCTTTATCAAATCGGAGATAGGATCCAAATTGGGGACAGGCAAGGTGATGTTATTCATGTCAGTTTTATGCGGACATTACTGATGGAAATAGGCAATTGGGTTAAAGCCGATCAATATAGCGGTCGAATTATTCATGTCACCAATGCTACGGTATTAAAAGAAAATGTCATCAATTACTCAGGCTCATTTCCATTCGTTTGGGATGAGATTGTTGTTCCAGTCCGATACGGTAATGATCAACATATGGCACGCCGTATCTTATTAGATGTCACAGAAAAAATTGTTAATCAATATGAAACTACTGCCGCTGAGAAATGGGTGGATGTAAAAACACGTTACATGATTGATACACCCGATTTTACCCCCGCAGTAACATTGATCGCGAATGATAATTGGATGGAATTTACCGTTCGCTATCTTGTCCCGCATAAAAATAGAAGAACGGTTAAAGATAAATTATTCACGAGTATTGTTGAAGCTTTTGGCAAAACCAATGGCAAGGTCGAATTTGCTTCAATGACAGTAGAAATAACCGGTTTTCCTAAGATTGATGTTAATACGGTTGAAGTGAAGCCTGAATAATCGCTTATTTATACCAATAAAGAGTACCTTCAAAAACATCTGTTGGTACTTTTATGAATGGTGATAAGGCTGCGTTGGAGGGCTTGCTCGTGATGACGAGCTTGAGAAATGAGTAATTTAGAGCAAGCAAAACGCTTCATCTTTACCGGAACTCCAGGCATCGAAAAATAAGTGCTAAATTTATGAAAAAACTACTTGACCCTATAGTTGCTATATACCTTATCTTGAACAATAAGGAGGTAAGCGATGGCTGAATGGTACATAAAAGACTTAGGTAAACTCACCGGTGTATCGGTGCAAACATTGCATCATTATGACCGTATTGATTTGCTAAAGCCTTCTTTACGTTTATCAAATGGCTATCGCGTTTACTCCGAAAAGGATTTATTGCGTCTACAGCAGATCATTGCATTAAAGTTCTTTGGTTTTGAATTATCTCAAATCAAAGCGTTACTCGCTGGTTGTGCAGGAGCTATTGAACATTTTTCAGTTCAAGCCAAATTGTTGGAACAAAAAGCGATGACGATGCTTGATGCAGTCAACGCCCTCAAGCAGATTATTGCTGAGGTTGTAGACGATAAATCCATTCCGTGGGAAACCATTATTAAACTTATTGAGGTATATCGTATGACACAGCAACTTGAACATTCTTGGGTTAAAGAAATATTTACCTCGGATGAATTAAAGCAATATGCGGCATTTGAAACTGAGTTGAAATCCAATTCTACTCCCGAGCAGAAAGCAACATTCGAGAAAAATTGGGCGAATTTAGTCGCTGACATTAAAAATAATCTTGACAAGGACCCAACATCTGCCATTGGTATTGCTATTGGTAAAAAATGTATGGATTGGGTCAATGGAGTGTACGGTAAAAAATATGCTCATTTGCGCACTAAAAAGTTTGAAAAAGGCTTTGCTGAAGGAAAGGGTCTTGGAGAAGTTGGCTTAACTCCAGAAATTGTGTCTTGGATGGACAAAGCAATGGATGCCTACTGGCGAGATCGCATTTATGGAATTCTGAATCAAGTAGGCTCTGGAGTCCCTGATGAGACAATTTTCAAACTTTGGAAAGAAGTCCTTGACGATATGTATGGAGAGGATGATTCGCGTAAAAAAGAAATTTATGACATGACACTTGCCGATGAAAAAGTAAGTAAAAAAGCAAAAGAATGGCTAAAAACCTTACGGGATTTAGTGGCTGCTAATCGTCACTTATTGTAAAGATGGACCTGCAGGATCCGTGATGTCTCTACAGAGAAGGGATAAGGAAAAAGGAATCTATCGATAACATGTGAGCAAACTGATGGATAACCTGGTGCAGTAAACTGCACTGCAGGTTACCCACAGTTTGCATCACAAGTTATCGCCAGATGGTCTGTTTTTAATGCAATAACAATTTTCTATTTTTATTTTAAAAGCTCTCTGTTACGATTGCGCATTCCGACGATGTGGATCACTCGGAGCGAAGCGACGCGTATTTTAATTGTACAACTAATTCTCATCCTTGGCTAAGTTTTTTGCCTTATTGTGTCGGAGGTGTCGTTGACTATAGATAGAAAAATGTTATAATAAAAATAACAATTCGTGCGCATAAAACACATATTGTTAATTATTCATATGATCTGGGGGATTGAAATGCCTAAAACCACAAGTGTAATAGACGATATGCGGGACATATCGCCCGGATCAGGCCTTCTTTCGGTCATCAGAACCAAAGATGAAGGTTGGATAGTTTTGGAACACGTGCGTGAAGGGAAGTTTATGCTTACGGTTTGTTTTTTAGATACAAATAGACCTCAGCGTGTGATCACGAAAGACTATGAACCATCCATCAGGAAAACTGATTTGTTTCGCTACCTATCTATCACCGACTGTGAACTTTGTTCTTTCCCTTTAGACGACAAGAAAATCGACCTCCTCCACGCAAAAATCCAAACATCTGCGGCTTTGGTCTCTGAGTTTCCTAACAACAGTCTCATTTGGGTGCAAGAGCAATTGTGTCCCCTGTTTGTCAACCCGAACATACTCTACGATGAAGTCTTTTATGTCCGGTCTGAAAGAGGGAATACAAACAACTCTCTGTTGGAAGCTGCAAAGTCTGGTGATCTGATGAAAGCGCAACAGGCTTTGTTGTTAGGAGCTGACATCAACACACGAAGTCCATCGCTGAGGTTGGGATGGTTGACATCTCCCTCTGAAACTTATCGCAGCTCAGGTATGACCCCATTGATGTGTGCAGCGAAAGAAGGTCATGGCGAAATGGTCAAATATTTATGTTTGAAACAAGCTGATATCACCCTGCAATGTAACCATCAAACAGCATTAGATCTCGCTATGAAAGGAAAACACGATGACATTACTCTGTTTTTAAAGGATAAAAAGGCGCCATCGGCTCACCCAGATGAGGTGGTCGCTATTGTGTTTGGCCCATCTATTGATACACATCTGTCGTATCAATTAGCACCATTGGCCGCGATGATGAACACATTGGATCAGAAAATTGTCCAATTTTCCAGAAGCAACCAAGGGTCCGCAGAAGTGTCAGTAAAACTTCTGAAAAGTAAAATTGTCACTGCAACAAAGGATTTTATAGGTGGTCACCTCACAGCGACTCTGTTCCAAGAAAACTGTAAAGCGGCCATTAGGGATGCGGGTATTGTGCTTAATGAGCATCGAGGTTGGGGCGAAAAGGGAGGCCTCCTCTCACGACTCACTGCGTTCATTAGTCATTTGGCAGCACATCTGTTTGGGAAAAAAACAGACTCAGCCATAAAATTAGACCATATGAATCAAATTGTGGGCGAAATTGGATCAAAAAAAGTGTAATAGACGATACGCGGGACATATCGCCCGGATCAGGCCTTCTTTCGGTCATCAGAACCAAAGGTGAAAGTTGTATGGTTTTAGAGCACGTGCATGTAAAGGGAAGTTTATGCTTACGGTTTGTTTTTTAGATACAAATAGACCTCAGCCTCTTAGTGCAAGTTAGAAAGGTTTGAGTAGGGCGGCATTGTGAACCCCGTACCTCGACGACCTGGACAACAATCGGCCTGCACTAAAGGATTGGATCAAAGGCCTTCTGGACTCATCGCATCGCTAAGGAAAATATTCAAAACTGATCACTTACTAGGCGCGATTACTCGATGATCCTCCCGGTTAGCTAATCGCATTGCAGCCTCTTCTTCTGGCGAAAACGCTCTAACGTAAGGACCTTTGTACCCAAAAGCCCCATGGAAATATCCTTCAAATTTCCGCGGAGTAAATAGTGTATCGGCTATGAGATGACTTCGAGCAACCATTTCTTGAACCTCTAACGCTCGTGTTTTGGGAGATAGATCTCCCGCACGAGCTCCGGACAATTTTCTATTTAGCTCGAGAATAATTTCATCAGCCTTGGTATCTAAAACAGTCCGTTGTTCAGCCTCGTCCATCTCTCGCTCATTAAGAACATAGACATCTGATCCGAGCGTACTACTGGCGGTAAATTTTAGAAAACCAGGTCCAACAAATTGTCGCTCCTGTTCAACAAGAGCCTTCTCTGTACGACCACGGAGCAGCTTATCGCGTTTAAAGCGCCTACCTACTATATCTAAATAGTCATCAGTTGCTACATTCACCGACATTGACATCAAATCAAGGTGTAGAAAATTTTTATAAAAATATTGGCTAAATATGCCCTCGACCAAAATGACTTCTGATGGATGAATCGTTTCGGAACCGGTGCGACGATTCGTGCTGAATACAAAAATCGGTTTGGTGATAGGATTACCCTTATTCAACTCAATAAGATGCTCGCTCATCAACTCGAGATGCAACATATCAGGGGTATCAAAATTAGTGAAGAGGCGGTATGCCTCGGGCTCGATACCATCTGGACGCTCATGGAAATAATCATCCATGTTGAGCATTTGAGCACTTATGCCTAAATGATGTAATTTCGCTAAAAGCGTTTTAGATAGGGTCGTTTTTCCTGAGCCAGAGGCTCCTCCAATAAAAACAAAAATCATATTCACTTCCTCGAGAAGGATTTGGGATTGAACAAGGCAACATGAACGAAGACTCAAGCAAACCCTATTTAAATTCAGTTTCATGTCCTGGATACCTGCACCATGATTTCAACTTTTTCGGGTCCCGTTTAAAATCCTTGTGATGCTGAATTTCTTAAATTGGCAGAGTTCCATACGAGTTATATTATTCATGCAAAATTTTTTTATTGCAACTTTTTGAATCAGGCAATCAGGCCTTTTTGATCGATAAAATAGATCAATATAATTGATATTCATACATAATGTCTGTATAATACGCAAACGATGAATTACCTAGTTGACAAAGTCAGAATTATTGGAGATTGAATCTTATGGCAACGGTTGTTGAATTAAAAGATGCTTTTGAGAGAGAGCGTCAGAGCTATGGAAATAAACATCAATGGTCTGAGGAAGCAAAGGACATTCTTACGAATGCAGTGCGTATGGTTTCATCATTAACACCAAAAGAGCTTGACGATGAGCAATACGTGAAAAAATTTGTTGCTGGGACGCTGATTTTAGCCTATGCCGTGCAAATGGAAACAGGCCCAATTGTTACCGATTCTTGGAGCAGTCCTAACTATCAATTTTGTCCTGTTTCTAAAAAAGATCTCTTAGCACAATCACTATTTGTTCAATACGATTCGATAACTAAGGATGCTGTTATTAAAATTGGGGAAACTGCTCTAACAAATACTCGCTTAGAACGACCCGCTAATGTATATCCGCATAATAGACTTCCTGCCGATGAAGGGTTGTCAAACTGGTTTTTTGAGGATGTTGCCCCTAATCCCTATTGGAGATTGGAGAGACAGTTTCATGAAGCACTGGAGTTGCTGCCATCGAATGACGAAGAGCTCCGATACCGAGGCGGAAATTTTACTGGTCATATGCTTAATAACTTTCAGTATGATCCCGGAAAAATGATTGATCAGGATATGATGTAGACGGGGCTAAGAACCCGCTAATAAATGGCGCAGGCATATAGTACCTCTAAAAAATCCCATCTCATCCGATAGACATCACAACAGATCGCAAAAAGAACAATTCGATCAAATAATCTAAAATTAAGGGACTAATGAA